>JBBDMN010000064.1:4978-6568 GCA_040878305.1 Gaiellaceae bacterium | reverse complement strand
CCGAGAGCGTCGTCATGTGGTGGATCTCCGAGGCCGTGTAGCACTTCAGGTGCACGTCTGGGAGCGCCTCGTGGAGCGACGCGATCGTGCCGCGGTAGAAGTCGAAGTCGACGTGCGGGTTCTCGCCGTTGACCATGTGGATCTCGGTGAAGCCCGTGACCTCGCGCTGGCGAAGAACGTCCTCGACGAGCTCCTCAGCAGTGATCGTGTAGGACTGGGGCTGCTTCTGCGTCGCGGCGAAGGCGCAGAACTTGCACTTCACGCGACAGACGTTCGTCTGATTCACGTAGAGGTTCTGGACGAAGTAGACCTCGTCCGTACCGCCTCGCAGTCGACGCGCGACGTCGGCCAGCTCGCCGATTGCGAGGACGTCGTCCGACTCGAGGATCGCGAGACCGTCTTCGAATTCGAGTCGCTCCCCCGCCTCGACCTTCTCGCGGACTCGCTCCAGCGTGCTCAGCTCGACGACGGTCACGAGTGGTGGCTCCGGGAGGTACGGTGCTGATTCGCCGGCGAAAACCGAGCAGGCCTAGGACGCAGGGAGGCCGCGTACCAAAAGGTACGTGGCCGACCGAGGACGACGGCATGCGAAGTGTTTGCAGCCGCGCGAAGCAGTGGCGTACTTCCCGGAGTGACCACTTATTAGCGCTCCCGGTCGATGACGATGTGCGTGAGTGCCTCCAGCTCGGGCTCGTCCTGCAGGAACTCCCGTGCTCTCCTAGCGTAGTCGAGGGCCATCGCCCTGGACCGGTCGAGCGCGCTCGTCGCGGCCACCCTGACCAGCGCGCCCTCCTGCGACCCTCCCGCGAGCGCCTGCCGTACCGCCTCGTCCTCTCGCGCCGCCAGGATCAGCGGAAGCGTGGGCACTCCCTCACGAAGGTCGCCGCCCGGGATCTTCCCGGTCTCGATCGTGTCGCCGACGCAATCGAGGATGTCGTCGGCGATCTGGAACGCGATGCCGAGGGCGAGGCCGAACGAGCCGAGACGAGGGTCGCGCGAGCCGAGCAGGCAGGCGGCCTCGAACAGCTTCCCCGTCTTGAGCGAGATGCGCTGGAGGTACGCGTCGACCGATGTGTCGGGGTCATGCGCCTGGCGCTGCTGCATCGCCTCGCCACGCGCGATTGCGAGACACGCGCGGGCAAGGATCTCGACGCCCTCGAGATCGCCGCTCGTCGCGAGCTCGGCGAACGCGCGCGAGAAGAGGTAGTCGCCTCCCGCGCGAGCGGCGATCTCGCCGTGCTCGTGCCACGCCGAGGATCGACCGCGCCGGAGCTCGGCCCCGTCGATCAGGTCGTCATGGACAAGCGTGGCCACGTGCGCGAGCTCGACCGCCACACCGGCACGCAATGCCTGCTCGCGGTCCGACGCAGTCAAATACACGAGCAGCGGCCGCAAGCGCTTGCCTCCCGCACCGACCGCGTTTCGCCCGACCGTGGCTACCAGTCCGGGGTAGCGCTCGACGGCGAGCTCGAGCCGCTCCTCGAGCTCGTCGAGGTACGGCGCCGCCTGCTGAATAACCGCTTGAGCGCTCATAGGTCACCAGGCCGATGAGCGTGGAGGGGTGTGGGGAACCGGGAGGTTGCCCCCGGT
>JBBDMN010000064.1:0-4968 GCA_040878305.1 Gaiellaceae bacterium | reverse complement strand
CCCCCCCCCCCCC
Organism: Gaiellaceae bacterium; assembly: GCA_040878305.1. GTDB lineage: Bacteria > Actinomycetota > Thermoleophilia > Gaiellales > Gaiellaceae > GMQP-bins7. The sequence goes on along the minus strand of JBBDMN010000064.1, from coordinate 4,955 downwards.
CCCCCCCCCCCCCCCCCCCCCCCCCCCCCCCCGTTCTCAGAAAGAAGGGGACGCCTCGCGGGGGAAACATGGTTTCCGATGTCGTTTCGCTGGCGACCGTGAGCGGAAGGCGAACGGTGCTCATTCAGGACGCACCGCGGTGTGCAGGGCGACGCTTCCGCCGCCTAGGAGGCGATAGCGAACGCCCTCGAAACCTGCTCGCGCGAACAGCGCAGAGAGGTCCTCGGGCCCGGGAAAGCGGCGGACGCTCGCCGGGAGATACGTGTACGCCTTCCCTCCGGGGAGCACCTTGCCAGCAGTCGGGACGAGCACGTCGAACCACAGCCGGAAAAAGGGGCGCAATAGGCCGCGCGGGCGCGTGATCTCGAGCACGGCGATCTTGCCGCCGGGACGGAGGACGCGACCGAGCTCGCGCAGTCCACCCTCCAGGTCCGCGAGGTTCCGGACGCCGAAGCCCACCGTCACCGCGTCGAACTCGCCGTCCGCAAACGGCAATGCGAGCGCGTCGCCTTGCACCCACTCGATCGCACCGGACTTCGGCCGCGCGCGCTCGAGCATGCGCTCCGAGAAGTCGAGTCCCACGACTCGCCCTCCGTGCCGCTCGGCCTCGACGGCTAGATCGCCCGTGCCGCAGCAGGCATCGAGAACACGATCGCCGGGCCAGACGACCTCGCCCACGGCGAGACGCCGCCAGCGCCCGTCGAGCCCGGCCGTCATCACCCGGTTCATCAGGTCGTAGACCGGCGCGATGCGGTCGAACATCCCGCGGACCTCGTCCGGTTCGAGAGTTCCGGACTCGTGCGTCACGAGTCTCCCCAGCGCTTCGCAAGCGCGTTGTCGATCCCGATCTGGTCGAGGCAGCGAGCGACGAGGAAGTCGACAAGGTCGTCGATCGTCTCGGGGGCGTGGTAGAAGCCAGGCGCTGCGAAGAGGATGACGGCTCCCGCTTCGTTCAACGTGGCGAGACCGCGGAGATGGATCGAAGAGAGCGGCGTCTCGCGCGGGACGAGCACGAGCTTCCGGCGCTCTTTGAGCGCAACCGAGGCGGCGCGGTGGATGAGGTTCTGCATCGCCCCGGACGCCAGCGTCCCCACAGTGGCCATCGAGCAGGGGCAGATCACGTACGCGTCCACCTTCGCCGAGCCGCTCGCGTAGGGGCTGGAGAAGTCGTTCTCCCCGTAGACCGTGACGTTCGCAGCCGAATCTCCGACGAAGCGCTCGAGCACTTCCTCGCGCCGGAGGGAAGGATCGCCGTAGAGCTCGGTCGCGATCACCTCGATCCCGGAACGGGAGGCCGCTAGCCCGATCTCACAGTCCGCGGCCACGAGGGCGCGGAGCAGACGCTCGGCGTACGGAGCGCCGGAGGCGCCGGTTACGCCGAGGAAGACGCGCACCGCTCAAGGGTATCCGGGCGTCTTGCCCGAGGGCGAGGCATGCCTCGCCCTATGGAGAGTCCGACTCTTCTCCGCCCTTCGAGGCCTCGAGGAACGCGCCGAGCGCTGCCAGGTTCTCCTGTCCGAGGTAGGCGTACGAGCCCATCACGGTGTTGCCGAACTGGGCCGGGTTCGAGAGGTACTGGACGAAGTACGCAGCATCGTTCGTCTGCCCGATCTCGGAGAGCTCGGGAGCGCCCAGGTTGCCGGCGCCGGTACCGAGGTACGTATGACACTGCAGGCACCCGGTCTGCGCGAAGAGGGTCGCTCCCGCCTCGGGCTGCTCCTGACCCGTGAAGCCCTGCTTTTCCGACCAATCCGGTACAAGCTCTACCAACTCGGAACCTAGGGCCTCGGTCGCAGTCGCACCCTTGTAGGTGAGCACACCCATCGACAGAACGGTGAGAACCGCAGCGACCATCGCCACCGGGCGGCGGGACGGCCGCCGCTCGCGGCGGCGATCGTAGAACGGGAGCCCGAGGAGGAGAACGAGCAGGACGGTCGGGATGCCCACGGTTGCGATGACCACCGTCTCCGGCCACTCGAAGATCCGGAGCAGGTAGAAGAGGAAGTAGAAGTACCAGTCCGGGCGCGGGACGAAGTCCGTCGTTCCTGGTTCAGCCGGATCGGTGTACCACGGGCCGAGGATCCCGGGCTCGGTGCCGTCGGCGTCGTAGTACCAGATGATCGTGAGGCCGATGATCACGAGCACGACGACGAGGGCCATGACCGTGTCGTGCAGCATCGCCCGTGGGAAGAAGGCCTTGCCCTCCTTCTTGACGTCGTCCTTGTAGCGGGCGTACCACTCGCGGTTCTGCTCGCCGAGATCGCGCGCCATTACTTCCCGCCCCCCGAACGCCGTACGAGTCCGGCACGTGCGTCGGTCGGCTGCGCAACGACGGGCCGCTCACGCCCCGCCGCCTCCTTCGACCACGGCGGCGACGTGACGCCGAGGCGGGCGACGAGATAGAGATGGATGACGATGAGAGCGATGAGCGCGCCCGGGATCAGGAGCATGTGGAGCGCGTACCACGTGGCGAGCGTGTTGGACCCGATCTCGGGTCCGCCCGCGAGGAACTGCGCGAGCCACGGTCCTGCGAAGGGCGCAGTGCCGTTCAGGTTGATCCCTACGACCGTCGCCCAGTAGGCGGTCTGGTCCCACGGGAGGAGGTAGCCGGTGAAGCCCATGAGCATCCCGAGGACGAGGATCAGGACGCCGACGATCCAGTTCAGCTCGCGCGGGTACTTGTAGGCCCCGAAGAGGAAGACACGACCCATGTGCAGGAAGAGCACGATGATGAAGACGCTCGCCCCCCAGCGGTGCATCCCGCGCACGAGCCAGCCGAGCGTGAGATCGTTCGTGATGTGCTCGATCGACGAGTAGGCGACCGGCTTTCCGGTGAGCGGATCGGTGCCGGACGAGGGCTTGTAGTACATCGCGAGGATCGCCCCCGTCAGCGCCTGATTCGTGAACGCGATGAGCGCCGCGAAGCCGAGCGTCTGCGCCCAGCTGATGTCCCGCGGGACGTTGCGGAAGAGGAACCATTTCGTGCCCCGTACGAACGCCGTCCGCTCGTCGACCCAGTCGAGCGGCGCGAGGACCGCGAGCTCGACGATCTGAGCGCGCTTCGTCTTCTTCTTCGCCACGCGCTCTTACCCCGTTACCTGGCTCGGAACGATCGGATAGAGCCAGGACTCCAGCCCGTCGACATGCGTGCCGGGCACTGACCACGGGTACTTCGAGATGGTCGCGTTGGCGCCCGTCCCGTTCACGTTGCCGACGGCGTAGAGCTCGCCGAGAACGAGGTTGCCGTTCCGGATCGAGAACGAGTAGCGATCGAGCGAGCGCACGGGGGGCCCGGCGGTCCGATTGCCCTCGGAGTTGTACTGGCCCCCGTGGCAGGGGCAGCCGAACGACTGCGCGAGAACGGGCCGCAGCTCGACGTTCCTGATCTTCTTGACGTTGTCCTCGTCGATCGGGCCGTTCGGCTGAACCGGGCAGCCGAGATGGACACAGCGGCTGTAGAGGATCGTGAAGCTCGGCTCGCCTGCCTCGGATTCCCCGTTGTTGCGGACGAAGGCGGTGCGGCGGCTCACCTCGCCTTGCTCGGGATGGGAGAGGTAGGTCGCGATCACGTACTCGCCCTCGGGGAAGTTGTCGATCGGGCCGAGGTTTGCTTCGTCCTCCTCGACATTTGTGAAGGAGGGCAAAACCATGAAGCCGAGCACGGGCAGGGTCAAAACGGCGCCCATCGCGCCGGAGAGCCCGATCAGCGACGCCTCGAGGAACCTCGAGCGAGTGTAGGCGGGGAGCGGCTCTTCTGCCACGACACCGGCGGGCGCAGCGCGATCGGAGACCGCGCGGGTCTCGGGGCGGAGCTCGGGGACCTCCCCGCGCACGTCGCGAGTGACGTCGCGCGCCCAGAGCAGGCCGAAGCTCACGGCAAGGACTGCGCCGATCACAGCCACGATCCAGCTGACGACGAGGCCGAGGAGAAGACATGCCACCCCGATCGCGAAGCCGATCGGCCAGAGGCTCGGCCCGGGAACGTGTGGGGTGTCGGGACCGTTAGTGCTCAACGCGGACCTGATCGGGATTCAATCTCTCGGCCGTCGCCGCTGTCAACGACGTATCGGCTGTCGCAACGGTTAGATGCTTGATCGGGAATTCACGGCGAGCCGTAGGACGGCCACGACACGGCGTCGGATCGCCACCCTCCCTCATCGCACAGGCTTTCCAGCCTGCACGACGAGTGAGTGCGTCGCCCGGCTTGGTCGTGACCGCCCCCGGCGGCGCGCCAATTCCCGATCAAGCATCTAGGGATTCTGACTGGTTGGGCCGACACGCGTCAGGGGAGGCGAATCCCGTACTCCTCCCACCTCTGCGACACGCGCTCGCGCACGTCGTCCGACATGACAATCTCCTGGGGCCAGACCCGGGCGTCCTCTTCGGGAAGCTTGTGCGTCGCGTCGATACCGAGCTTCCCGCCGTAGAACTGCCTCCCGGGTGCGTGGTCGAGGTGGTCTAGCGGGCCTTCGGTGATCAGCACGTCGCGCTTCGGATCGACGTTCGCGGTCACGCGGAAGAACACATCGGCGTAGTCGTGGACGTTCACGTGCTCGTCAACGACGACGATCGACTTGGAGAGCGAGAGCATCCCGAGCCCCCAGAGCGCGTGCATCACCTTTTGGGCGTGCCCCGGGAACGCTTTGCGGATCGAGACGATGACGCAGTTGTGAAACGCACCCGCGACGGGGAGGTCGTAGTCCACGATCTCGGGCAGTGTCATCCGCACCGCCGGGAGGAAGATCCGCTCGGTCGCCTTCCCGAGCCAGGCGTCCTCCGCAGGCGGCTTGCCCACGACGATCGAGGCGTAGATCGCGTCGCGCCGCATCGTCAGCGCCGAGATGCGGAAGATCGGGAACTCCTCGGCGTGCGAGTAGTAGCCCGTGTGATCGCCGAACGGGCCCTCGACGCCGACGTCGTCCCGCGAGACCGTTCCTTCGAGCACGATCTCGGCG
>JBBDMN010000063.1:4841-6573 GCA_040878305.1 Gaiellaceae bacterium | reverse complement strand
CGGCGATCGTGCCGAGCCGCGAGACCTTGAAGAGGGCGCGCACCTCGGCCTCGCCCAGCGTCTCCTCCGTTTGCACCGGCGTGAGCATCCCGACGAGCGCCTGCTGGATCTCGTCGGTCAGCTGGTAGATGACGCGGTAGGTGCGGATGTCGACGCCCTCACGTTCGGCGAGCACGCGCGCTTCCGCGCTCGGGCGGACGTTGAAGCCGATTACGAGGGCATCCGACGCCGAGGCGAGGTTGACGTCGTTCTCGGTGATCCCGCCGACCCCCGTGTGGATGACGTTGACCCGCACCTCGCTGTGTTGGATCTTCTGGAGCTCGCTGAGAAGCGCTTCGACCGAGCCCTGCACGTCTCCCTTCAGCACGATGTTGAGGTCCTGGATCTCGCCCGCGAGCAAGTCGGCGTGCAGCGATTCCAGGGAGACGCGCCGACGCGGGCGCTGCGCGAGCTGCTCGCGGCGAAGCCGCTCGGCGCGAAGGTTCGCCAGATGCTTCGCCTGCCGCTCGTGCTCGACGACGCGAACGAGCTCGCCTGCACCGGGCGGCCGGTCGAAGCCGAGGATCTCCACCGGGTCGCCCGGCTTCGCCTCCTTCACCTTCTCGCCGCGATAGTCGTAGAGCGCGCGCACCTTCCCGGCGGCGTCTCCCGCCACGACGGCGTCGCCGACCCGCAGCGTGCCGCGGTGGACGAGCACGGTCGACACCGGGCCGCGCCCGACGTCGAGACGGGACTCGATGACCACGCCCGAGGCGTCCGCACCGGCGTTCGCGCGTAGATCGAGCTCCGCGTCCGCAACGAGCAGGATCCTCTCGAGGAGATCGGCCAGATTCGTCTTCAGCTTCGCCGAGACCTCCGAGAACTGCGTCGTTCCGCCCCACTCCTCGGGCTGGAGCCCTTCGGCGGCCAACTCGCTGCGCACCCGATCCGGGTTCGAGTCGGGAACGTCGATCTTGTTGACGGCAACGACGATCGGCACCTCGGCCGCGCGCGCGTGCGAGATCGACTCCTTCGTCTGCGGCATGACACCATCGTCCGCTGCCACGACGAGCACGGCGATATCGGTCACCTTCGCGCCCCGCGCGCGCATCGCCGTGAATGCCTCGTGACCGGGCGTGTCGAGGAAGGTGATCCTCCGCCCGCCCACCTCGGCCTGGTACGCGCCGATGTGCTGCGTGATCCCGCCGGCCTCGGTCTCGACGACGGATGCCTCGCGAATTGCGTCGAGGAGCGTCGTCTTCCCGTGGTCGACGTGACCCATGATCGTCACGACCGGAGGTCGGGGCACGAGATCGGCCTCCGCGTCCTCGTATTCGGCCGGCTCGAGCTCTTCATCGGCGGCGTGCTTGATCGTGACCTCGCGCTTGACCTCCGACGCGATGGTCTCGATGTCCTCGTCCGAGAGCGACTGCGTCGCGGTGCGCATCTGGCCGAGCCCCATGAGGATCTTGATCAGCTCGCCCATCGAGACGCCGAACGCTTGCGAGAGATCCTTGACGGTGGCGCCGGACTCGACCGTCACCGGCCCTGTCTGGGGAGCGACCGGTTGCTGCGTGCGAGGAGGCCCCACGCCCGAGCGATCGCGCGGCTGCCGCCCCTCGCGACTCCGGGCGCCGCCTCCTTCAATGACGACGCGCCGCTTCCGCCCCGCGGAGCCTCCGCGGGGTCGGATCGGGCGGTTCGGTCTGTTACGTCCGTCAGCCATCAGCGTTCAATTCTACGAGGTCTCCTC
>JBBDMN010000063.1:2883-4741 GCA_040878305.1 Gaiellaceae bacterium | reverse complement strand
AGCGCCTGGTGCGCGGGCACGCCGCAGTAGCGCGAGCCCGGAATCGCGGCGTTCGGGCAACGCTTGCCGTTCGAGAGGATGGCGGCGCAACGGCCCGAGTACTCCTCGTTGTCGGCGTCACCTGTGAAGGCCGCGTCGGCCTCGGCCTCTGCGAACTCCGACTCCGACTGGATGTCGATCTTCCAGCCTGTCAGCCGAGTCGCCAGGCGGGCGTTGAGCCCTTCCTTGCCGATCGCCAACGCGAGCTGGTCGTCGGGGACGATGACGGTAGCCTCGCGCGTCTCGTCGTCGATGTAGACCTCGCGCACGCGCGCCGGCGAGAGCGCCTTGGCCACGAAGCGGGCGGGCTCGGTGTTCCAGGGGATGATGTCGATCTTCTCGCCGCGGAGCTCGGAGACGACCATGCGGACGCGCGAGCCACGCGGACCGACGCAGGCGCCGACGGGATCGACTCCCTGCATGTGCGACTCGACCGCGATCTTCGACCGATAGCCGGGCTCGCGAGCGACGCCGCGAATCTCGACGAGACCGTCCGCGATCTCGGGCACCTCGAGCTCGAAGAGCGCACGGATCAGCTCCGTGTCGCGCCGAGAGAGGATGACCTGCGGCCCTTTCGTCCCGGAGCGCACCTCGGCGATGACGGCCTTGATGCGGCTTCCCTGCTCGTAGCGCTCTCCGTCCACCTGCTCGGAGCGCGGGAGGAGCGCCTCGACGCGCCCGAGGTCGACGAGCACGTTGTTCCGGTCGCCGGCCTGCTGGACGATGCCCGTGACAACCTCGCCCTGACGATCGACGTACTCGTCGTACATGATCGCCCGCTCGGCCTCGCGGATTCGCTGCTGGATCACCTGCTTGGCGGTCTGAGCAGCGATCCGGCCGAAGTTGTCGGGGGTTACGTCGGTGCGGACAATCTGGTCCGGCGGGACCTGCGCCCAGTCGAGGTCGAGATCCTCGTCGGCGATCAGCGTGTGCTGGCGCTCGCCCGTCTCCTCCTCGATCCGCTCGAGCTCCTGGATACGCTCCTCGCGCGCGGTCTCGATGAGGCGGAACTCGACGTCACCCGGAATCTCGATTCCGTAAACGCGGAAGTCTCCGTCGCCACCGAGCTTGACCTCGGCGTGGCGTGTGGCGTCGGGCGTCTTCTTGTACGCCGCGAGCAGCGCGTCCTCGAGAGCGGAGATGAGGATGCCTTCGTCGATCCCCTTCTCCTTCTCGATCGTCTGGATACCTTCGATGATCTCCTGGCTCATGTCGTCAACCCCTCGTCGATCAGATTCGCCCGCACGATCGCGTCGTACGGGATTCGGAGCGGATCGGAATCCTTTGCAGTTGCGAGCAGCACGGCGCCGTCAGCGGCGTCGACGAGCTCGCCCTTGAATCGGTCGCGGCCTTCGATCCGGCTTGCGGTGCGCACCGCGACCCGCCGACCGACAGCGGATGCGAAGTGCTCCGGCTTTCGGAGCGGCCGCTCGGGCCCGGGCGAGGACACGTCGATCGTGTAGTCCCCCCGATAGGCGTCGAGCAAGCGCGTGATGCGCCCACAGAGCGTGTGGTCGACACCCTCCGGGTGATCCACGTACACGCAAAACCGGCTCGGCGAGAGAAGCTCGACCGCGAGCACCTCGACCCCGGGCACGCCGCGCTCGACCGCAGGTGCGATCTCGTCCTGGAGTGTTCTCTCACGCGCGTACGTAGTGCTCATTCAGTACTCCTCAGAAAAAATGGGCGCCAGGCGCCCATTTCGTCAAGCCGGTGAAATGTGGTGCGCGGAGTATAGCCAGCATCGCGTGGGGGAACCCCATGGTTCGTAGGGGGGGGGGGGGGGGGGGGGGGGGGGGGGGGGGGGGGGGGGGGGGGG
>JBBDMN010000063.1:0-2873 GCA_040878305.1 Gaiellaceae bacterium | reverse complement strand
CCCCCCCCCCGGGCCCCCTCCTTCTGCGTGCGACGCCTCGACCGAGTCTGCCCTGCGGCGGAGTAAATCCGCCTCCGGCCGTAGACGCGGCACTACCGGACAGGGGACGACACGTCGAGGACGATCGTTACCGGGCCGTCGTTGACGAGCGAGACCTCCATGCGCGCGCCGAAGACCCCGCGCGCGACGCGGATGCCCTCTCGTTCAAGCGCCTCGCAGAAGCGCTCGTAGAGGGGCTCGGCCAGCTCCGCGCAGGCGGCCCCCGCGAAGCTCGGACGGTTCCCCTTCTTCGTATCCGCGATGAGCGTGAACTGGCTGACCACGAGCGCCTCGCCGCCGGTGTCGAGGAGAGAGCGGTCGAAGCGGCCGCCTTCGTTCTCGAAGATGCGCAGACGTGCGATCTTCCGCGCCAGCCGCTCGGCTTCCGCCTCACCGTCCTCCGCGGCGACTCCGAGCAGGACGACCAGGCCCGAACCGCAGGCCCCGACGATCCCGCCTCCGATACGGACGGAAGCCTCCCGCACTCGCTGCACGACCGCGCGCACCGCAAGGATTCTCGCGCTCCGCTCACGTAGGCGTGGCGCGGAGCCGATACGTGCACTGAGACATGGAAGCCGCCCACCACCACTGGCCCGCGCTCGGGACTCTGCTCGTGCGGGACGGGCTCGTCTCCGAGGACGAGCTCGAGGACGCGCTCGCCCGACAGCGCGACTCCGGAAAGCGCCTCGGCGAGGTGCTCGTCGACCAGGGGACCGTCACGCGCACACAAGTCGCGCGCGTGCTCGCCGAGCAGCACGAGCTCCCCTTCCTCGAGCTGGCCGAGGCCGACCTGCAGGCTGAGGCGGCGATGCTTCTGTCGGAGGACCTCGCCCGCCGTTACTCCGCGCTCCCCGTGAGCGTCCTGTCCGACGGCACAATCCTCGTCGCGGTCGCCGACCCGACGAACCTTCTCCACTCCGACGAGCTCCGGCTCGCCCTTGACGCGCCGCTGCGCTTCGGGGTCGCGGCACCCGACGCGATCGACGCGGCGATCGCGTTCATCCACCAACAGTTCCTCACGCTGGCCAACCCCGAAGAGGCCGAGAACTACGCGGCGACGCTCGGCGTCCACGACATGGAGTCGGGAGAAGGAGATGGGCCGGCGATCTCTCAGGTCAATAAGACGATCCAGCGCGCACTGTCCATCGGGGCCTCCGACATCCACTTCACCCCCCAGCCACGCGGACTCGTGGTACGCGCCCGCGTCGACGGGGTCGTCAGGGAGCTCTCGGTCATTCCGGGCTCCCAACAGAATGCCGTGACGAGCCGCCTCAAAGTCATGGGCAGACTCGACATCGCCGAGCGGCGGGCACCCCAGGACGGACGCGTGGCGGTCAAGACAGGGAGCCACTCGGTCGACCTGCGGATGGCCGTCCTCCCCACGAAATTCGGCGAAAAGGTGACGCTGCGCGTCCTGAACCAGGCGGGGGCGCCTGGCTCGCTCGGCGAGCTCGACATGGCGCAGGACGCCGAGGAGACGATCCGCAAGGCGATCAACCAGCCGTTCGGCGCGATCCTCACCTGCGGCCCCACCGGCAGCGGGAAGACAACGACGCTATACGCCGCGCTCCAGGAGCTGAACACGCCCGACCGCACAATCATGACGATCGAGGACCCGGTCGAGTACGTCACGGCCGGAATCGATCAGATCGAGGTGAACGTGCGGGCGGGCCTGACTTTCGCCCGAGGCCTCCGGACCATTCTCCGCTCCGACCCCGACACGATCCTCGTGGGGGAGATCCGAGACGAGGAGACGGCGCAGATCGCGGTACGCGCCGCGATGACGGGGCATCTCGTGCTCTCGACGCTCCACACTCAGACTGCGGCCGCCGCAATCCAGCGGCTGGCGGACATGGGAATGGAGCCCGGTCTCGTCGGCGCGACGCTGACCTGCCTCGTGGCCCAACGACTGGCCCGTCGCGTCTGTCCCGACTGCCGCGAGATGTACGAGGCGAGTGCCGAAGAGCTCGCCGAGCTCGGACGCCCCGGCGAGTCTGGACGAATGCTCGCTCGCGGCATCGGCTGCGCCGCCTGCGGTAACACAGGATTTCGCGGCCGCGTTGGCCTCTACGAGGTGCTTCCTCTCACCGAGGACATCCGCACGCTCATCGCCGACCGCGCCTCGAGCACCGAGATCCAGCGGGCCGCCGTCGCGGGCGGCATGCGGACGCTGCGCGAGGATGGCGTGCGTCTCAGCCTCGAGGGCGTGACGACCGCTTCCGAGATCCGGCGCGTCGCGGGCGACTGGCGCTAGATGAGTTGGCGCAAGACCGGAATCCGCTAGCGCGGATTCCGGTCGCGCAAGATCCCTAAAGGCGTCCGCTTCGCGGCCGCTGTGCCTCTTACTTTCCTCCCTGTCAAAGTCTTAGCCGTTGGGCTCGAGCTGCTCGGCCCCGCCATCGGAACGCGGACGCAAGGATCGGGCGAGCTTGAAGTGCGGTGTCGCCTCCTCACGTCGTCCGAGCTTCCCGAGGGAGCGAGCCAGCGCGAGGTGGGCGAACTCGTCGTCCGGGGAGAGCTCGACGAGCGCGCGGAACTCGGCCTCCGCCTCCTCCCAGCGCGCGAGCCGGAAGTAGGCGATCCCGAGCGCTTCGCGGATCGACCGCGAGCTCGGCTCGGCGCGCTTCGCCTTCTCGAGCGAGACGGTGGCCTGAGCGGGCATTCCGCTCCGCAGATGCTTCCTGCCCTGCTGGAAGAGCTCGTAGGTGTCGGTCATACGTTCGACCAGCCTCGGAGCGAGCGCAGGGATACGAAGCCGCGGAAACGCGCCCAGACCGAGAGCTCGTCGCGGACTCGCCGAAGGAGGGACTTCAGCTCGCGGTGGGCGGCGTCGG
>JBBDMN010000062.1:1028-1294 GCA_040878305.1 Gaiellaceae bacterium | reverse complement strand
TGGAGGCGGCGGGAATCGAACCCGCGTCCGCGGTCGCACCGAACAGAGCGTCTACGAGCGTAGTTCGCGCTTGATCTCGCCCGCCGGCCGGTTCGCGAACGACCAACTGACGGGCCAGCCATCCTGAAGTGTCGCGCCTCGGGCGATTGGCTCTCCCTTGGCGCCTAGCCCGATTGTTGGCGCCGATTACCGGGTCTCGGGCCCAACCCGGATCGACGTCGCCTTACCTAGATTCGACTAGGCGGCGAGTGCGAGTTCGTTCTTGT
>JBBDMN010000062.1:0-1000 GCA_040878305.1 Gaiellaceae bacterium | reverse complement strand
AGCTCTGCCGGAGAACCGACCACGTCGAGACCTGGTCGCCCCCGTATGTGTGTTGAGGTTCGCAGGATAGCTGCCGATAGGCAAACAGGGCCGCTGCGGTCGAGGGGTTGACAACCGGCGCATATGCACCGACAACACGACGCGAGGCGAAAGGAAGAACTGTGGCGTTGATGATGGAGGAGAAGTACGACGACCTGGCCGAGCTTCGCGAGCGTGCGAAGGCGGAGGTTTCGAAGGTCGTCGTCGGACAGGACCGCACCGTCGAGCTTCTCCTCGTGGCCGCCCTCGCACACGGGCACGTCCTCCTCGAAGGGCCTCCCGGGAGCGCGAAGACGCTCCTCGGGCGTGCCGTCGCGCACATGTTCGGCGCGAAGTTCAAGCGCATCCAGTTCACCCCGGACACGACCCCCGCGGAGCTGAACGGGGTCAACATCGTCAAAGCGGGAGAGCATGTCTTCGTTCCGGGAGCGGTCTTCACGAACGTCCTCCTCGCCGACGAGATCAACCGCACACCGCCGCGCACCCAGGCCGCCCTCTTCGAGCCGATGCAGGAGCGCCAGGTCACGATCGACGGCAAGGTGCACAAGCTTCCCGATCCGTTCCTGGTGATCGCGACCCAGAATCCGTACGAGCACTCGGGCGTCTTCGAGCTTCCGGAGTCGCAGCTCGACCGCTTCCTCTTCAAGATCAACCTCGACTACGCCGGCGCGGACTACGAGCTCCAGATGCTCAACCTCCCGCACAACGGGATCGCGCCGGACATGCTCGGCGAGGTGCGGCCGCTGCTCGGCGTCGTCGGGCTCGACAAGGCGCGCGCGGAGCTCGAGACGACCGTCGTCTCTGACGCGATCGGCCGCTACATCGTCGCGCTCGGTCGCCGGACGCGAGACATGCCCGGCGTGGAGCTCGGCGTCAGCTCGCGCGCGATGATCCACCTGATGAGCGCCTCGAAGGCGAACGCCCGGCTGAACGGGCGCCACGTCGTCACGATCGAGGACGT
>JBBDMN010000061.1:0-1295 GCA_040878305.1 Gaiellaceae bacterium | reverse complement strand
TTACTGTTCCCTTCTCTCTACGGCGAACGGCAAGCCGAGGGCGCCGAGAAGCGCGCGCCCGTGCTCATCCGACTGCGCCGAGGTCGTAATCGCAATGTCGAGCCCGCGGATCGACGGAACCTTGTCGTAGTCGACCTCCGGGAAGATGATCTGCTCCCTGATCCCGATCGAGTAGTTGCCGCGGCCGTCGAAGGACTCCGGGTTGAGCCCGCGGAAGTCCCGGATGCGCGGCAGGGCGATCGAGGCGAGCCGGTCGAGGAACTCGTACATCCGCGTACCACGGAGCGTCACCCGCGCGCCGACCGGCATTCCCTCGCGAAGCTTGAAGCTGGCGATCGACTTCGTGGCCTTGCGCACCTGGGCGTGCTGCCCAGAGATGATCGTGAGCTCCTCGATCGCAGCGTCGAGCGCCTTCGCGTCGGTCTTCGCCTCGCCGACACCCATGTTGAGCGTCACCTTCGTGACGCGCGGGACCTGCATGACGGACGAGAGCTCGAGCGCTTCCTGGAGCTGCGGGCGGATCTCGGTCTCGTACCGCTGCTTGAGGCGCGGGACGTAGGTGTCGGCTGTCGGCGCCGTCGTCACTTGTCGATCTCCTGGCCACAGCCGTCGCGCTTGCAGACGCGAACACGGACGGTTTCGCCCTTGATCTCTTTCTCGACGATGCCGATGCGGGTCGGCAAGCCACAGACCGGGCAGACGACCATAACGTTCGACACGGGGACGGGAGCCGGCTTATCCATGATCCCACCGGGCACGATCTGTGCTCCACCCATCCGCGACGAGTCGCGGATGGGGCGTGGTTTCGTGTGCCGCTTGGCCACGTTCAGGTTCTCCACGAGCACCCTGCGCTCGGACGGGCGCGCCTCGATGACCCGGCCCCGCTTGCCGCGGTCCTTGCCGGTGATGATCTGGACGAGGTCGCCCTTCTTCACTTTCATCTTCACTGCCATGACCTACAAGACCTCCGGTGCCAAGCTGACGATCTTCATGAAGTTCTTCTCACGGAGCTCACGCGCGACGGGGCCGAAGATGCGGGTCCCGCGGGGGTTGGATTGCAAATCGATGAGGACGGCGGCGTTCTCGTCGAACCCGATCAACGTGCCGTCGTTTCGGCCATAGGGCTTCTTCGTCCGGACGACGACCGCCCTTACGACCTCACCCTTCTTGACCGCGCCCTGAGGCGTGGCCGACTTCACGGTAGCAACGATGATGTCGCCGACCCGCGCATAGCGCCGATGCGAGCCACCGAGCACGCGGATGCACAGGATCTCGCGCGCACCCGTGTTGTCGGC
>JBBDMN010000060.1:0-6768 GCA_040878305.1 Gaiellaceae bacterium | reverse complement strand
GGCGTCAGGCCGCAAGGCCTGCCAGATCACGGATCGCCTCGAGGCGCTTCAGCGCCTGGCCCTCGAGCTGCCTCACGCGCTCGCGCGTCAGGTCGAGCTCGTGACCGATGGCCTCGAGCGTCCACGGCTCGCCGTCGAACCCGAAGCGCAGCTCGAGGATCCGCCGCTCGCGCTCGGGAAGCGCGTCGAGCGCACGCCGGATGCTCTGGCGCCGCAGCGACTCTTCGGCCTCGTCGAACGGATCGGCCGCCTCGCGGTCGGCGAAGAGGTCGCCGAGCTCGCCCTCGTCGTCTGCGCCGACCGTCTGGTTCAGCGAGACCGATGCGTGGGCGGCTCCGAGAGCCTCTTCGACGTGCTGGAGCGGCAAGCCTGTCGCCTCGGCGAGCTCCTCCTTCGTCGCCTCGCGTCCGAGCTCGACCTCGAGCCGACGTGCGGCCCGTGACAGCTTCTGCTGCCGCTCGACGACGTGGACGGGAACGCGGATCGTCCGCGCGTGGTTGGCCACGGCGCGCTGCACCGACTGGCGGATCCACCAGGTCGCGTACGTCGAGAACTTGAAGCCCCGGCGCCAGTCGAACTTCTCGACTGCGCGATTGAGCCCCAGGGTTCCCTCCTGGATGAGATCGAGGAACGGAACGCCGAGGCCGCGATAGCCCTTGGCGATCGAGACGACGAGCCGGAGGTTCGACTCGATCATCTTCCGCTTGGCGACGGGATCGCCGCGCTCGATCCGCTTGGCGAGCGAGACCTCCTCCGAGGCTGTCAGCAGCTTGTGACGGCCGACGTCCGCGAGGAAGAGCTGCAAGCTGTCGGCGGCACCCGACACGGCGCCGGCCTCGTACTGCGGCTTCTCGGCTTCCTTCTCGGCGGCTTCGGCGTCGGGGTGCGCGATCTCGATGCCGTGAGCCTCGAGCTCCCGCTGCAGGAGCTCGGCCTCGTCTTCACCGAGGTCGTGCTCGAGCGCGAAGGCCTCGATCTCGGCGGTCGCGAGATGGCCTCCGTGCTCCTCTGCGCGCTCGATCAGCGCCTTTACGTGCTCGGACTCGAGCAGTTCGATGAGCTGGTTCTGCGTCAAGAGAGTCTTTCAGTCCTTTCGAATCGGCGGCTCACGTAGAGCAACAAACTTTACGAAGTGTACGAGGGTTTTCGGTCTATTTCCAGGGTTGATCAGCCTTCGAGGGCTGTCACAAGCTCCTAAACGTCGTCGCCCTCTGTGGTTATTCCGTTTGCGGCGGTCGAACGGTTTGCGGTACGGACGTTCGGAGCCCGAGGGCCCGTCTCTTCACCTGAGACGACATCTTGTCCCGGCTAGTTAGATCATGACCCGATCGGCGGACGTTCAAAACCCTGTCGAAGCAGCTTTACGCGCTCTTAGCGCGTCTTTCCGCGAGCAGCTCGGCGGCGCGCTCGAGGGTGACGCCCTCCTCCGTGTCTCCGCGACGCAAGCTGGCGTTCGTCTCTCCGTCCGTGACGTACGGTCCGAACCGCCCTTCCTTGAGGACGATCGGCCGGCTGGTCGCCGGATCGGTGCCGAGCTCACGCAGCGGCCCCTTGGCGCTTCCTCGGCCGCGCCGCTTGGGCGGCTGTGCGAGGAGGGCTCGCGCCTCGTCGAGCGTGACGGTGAAGAGTTGCTCCTCGGTCTCGAGCGATCGGGACTCCGATCCCTTCTTGATGTACGGCCCGTAGCGACCGTTTTGCGCCGTGACGTCCTCGTCGTCGATCGCCCCGACGACGCGGGGGAGGGTGAGCAGCCGCAGCGCTTCGTCGAGGGTGACGCTCTCTGGCGACATCGAGGAGAGGAGAGACGCTGTCCGCGGCTTCTCCTCGGCGCCCTCGGGGAGGACCTCGGTGACGTAAGGCCCGTAGCGACCGGACCGAACGATGATCGCGTTACCCGTGCCCGGGTCTTGGCCGAGCGACTGGCTGTCCGGGCGGGCGAGAAGCTCCTCCGCCTTTTCGGCGGTCAGCTCGTCCGGCTCGAGGTCGTCGGGAAGGCTCGCTCTCTGGTCCCCGCGCTGAAGGTACGGCCCGTACCGGCCGACGCGCACGACGGCCTCGCTGCCCGCAATCGCGATCGAGCTCACCGCGCGCGCGTCGATCTCGTCCAGGTTCTCGGTCACGAGGTGATGGAGTCCCGGATCGCTGTCGTCGCCGAAGTAGAAGCGTTTGAGCCAGGCGCCGCGCTCCTCGTCTCCGGCGGCGATCCGGTCGAGGTCGTCCTCCATGCGTGCGGTGAAGTCGAAGTCGACGAGCTGCTGGAAGTGGCGCTCGAGCAAGTTTACGACCGCGAATGCGAGGAAGGTGGGGACGAGGGCGGTCCCCTTCTTGAAGACGTAGCCGCGATCGAGGATCGTCGAGAGGATCGCGGCGTACGTGGAGGGCCGGCCGATGCCGCGGTCCTCGAGGGCCTTGACGAGGGTCGGCTCGGTGTAGCGCGGCGGTGGGGTCGTCGCGTGGCCGTCCGGCTCGAGGGTGAGGAGCGTGACCTCCTGCCCGACGGTGAGCTGAGGAAGCTTCCGTTCCTCCTCGTCGTCGGACGGCTCGTCGCGACCCGGCTCGTATGCGGCCAGGAAGCCGCGGAACGTGATCACGGTCCCCGACGCCGCGAGCTCGACGTCCTCGCCGTCCGCGCTCGTCGCCGCGATGCGGAGCGAGACCGTCTGGCCGCGAGCATCCTCCATCTGCGAAGCGAGTGTTCTCTTCCAGATGAGGTCGTAGAGCCCCTGCTCGTCACGCCCCACCTCTCGCTTCACCTCATCGGGTGTGCGGAAGGTGTCGCCCGCGGGTCGGATCGCCTCGTGAGCCTCCTGCGCATTTGCGACCGCCCGTCCATACGCGCGTGGCTTCTCAGGGACGTAGTCAGCGCCGAAGAGCTCGCGCACCTGGGCCCGCGTCGCGGCGAGGGCGGACCCGGACAACGTCGTCGAGTCGGTCCGCATGTAGGTGATGTAGCCGGCCTCGTACAGCTTCTGCGCGACCCGCATGGTGGTCTGGGCAGAGAAGCGGAGCTTTCGGCTCGCTTCCTGCTGAAGCGTCGCCGTGCGAAACGGCGCCGCGGGCCGGCGGCGGTAGGGCTTCTCTTCCGACGTTCGGACGCTGAAGGAAGCGCCGTCGAGCCGGTCCGCGAGACCCTTGACCGCCGGCTCGTCCAACCGTACGAGCTTCTCGTCGCGGAGCGTTCCGTCGGGTGCGAAGTCGCGGCCCTGAGCGACGCGGTGCCCGTCGACCGCGGCGAGGCGAGCCTCGAACGCACCCGGGTCGAACGTCGCGAGGAGATCCCAGTGCTCCGCCGAGACGAAGGCGATACGCTCCCGCTCGCGCTGGACGACGAGCCTCGTTGCGACGGATTGGACCCTGCCTGCGGAAAGTCCCTTCGTGACCTTCTTCCAGAGGACCGGCGAGACCCCGTAGCCGTAGAGCCGGTCGAGGATGCGCCGCGTCTCCTGGGCATCGACGAGCCGCTGGTCGATGCTCCGGGTCTCTTCGAGCGCGCGCGCGATCGCCTCGCGTGTGATCTCGTGAAAGACCATGCGGCGAACGGGAACTTTGGGCTTCAGCACCTCGACGAGATGCCACGCGATCGCCTCACCCTCCCGGTCTTCGTCCGTCGCGAGCAAGAGCTCGTCCGCGTCCTGGAGGTGCTTCTTGAGCGCGGTGACGACCTTCTTCTTCCCCGGGTCCAAGACGTAGTACGGCTCGAAGCCCTCGTCGACGTCGACACCGAGCGCGCCGAAGCGCTTCCGCTGCGCCTCCGGGACGTCGGAGGCACGATCGGGCAGGTCGCGGATGTGCCCGATGCTGGACTCGACCGTGTAGTCACCGCCGAGGTAGCCGGCGATCGTCCGCGCCTTCGCGGGGCTCTCGACGATGACCAATCTCTTCGTCACGGCGCGTCACCTTAGCGCCGCCGCCAGGCAGCTCGTGCGCGAGACCGGAATCCGCTCGCGCGGATTCCGGCTGCGCGGAAATCCCTGAAGGCGCCCGCTCCGCGGCCGCGGCGCTCCTGTTCTACTAGCAGCCCCCAGGTTGCAATCTGGCGATACTGGCGCGCGTGTCCAAACCGCCTCGACTGAGCTGGCTCTACTTCGTCGTCGCGGCGCTCAGTTGGCCGGTCCTGAAGACGGTGTTTCGGCACCGCGCCTTCGATGTCGAGCACGTCCCTGGCGAAGGCGGATGCGTCCTCGCTGCAAACCACTGGTCGAACTTCGACCCCTGGCCGCTCGGCATTCCGCTCTTCCCGCGCAGGTTCCTGCGCTTCATGGCGAAGTCAGAGCTCTTCTGGTTTCCGCTCGGCGCGATCATCACCGCGGCGGGCGCGTTCCCGGTCCGGCGTGGCGAGCGGGACGAGGAGGCGATCGAGACTGCGATCGCGCTCTGTCGCGACGGGCACGCCGTTGTCATGTTTCCCGAGGGAACTCGACGGCGGAAGGGCATGCGCAAGAAGTACGAGGCACGCTGGCATACGGGCGCGGCCCGGATCGCGCTCGAGGCCGGAGTTCCCTTTATCCCAGCCGGTATCACGGGGACGAATCGCCTCGCTCGCCTCGGGCCGTTGCGGGTTCGGTATGGAGCGCCGGTGGAGACCGGTGATCTTGCGAACCTGCCTGCCGTCGAAGCCGCGCAGATTGCAACGGACCGGCTGCAGGAGGCGATCGCCGCGCTCGAGGAGTCGCTCTCTTGAAGCCGCTGCTTGTCGTGGACGGCGACTCCTTCGCGCATCGCGCGTACCACGCGATCCCGAAGTCGATCCGCCGGCGCGATGGCGGTCCCGGAAACGCGCTCTTCGGATTTTCGAACATGCTGCTGCGCCTCTGGCAAGACGAGCGTCCACGCACCGTGCTCGTGGCATGGGACACGCTCGAGGTGCCGACTTACCGTCACGAGGCTCTTGCGGCGTATCAAGGCGGCCGCGAGTTTGAAGAGGAGCTGCTCGAGCAGCTCGATCTCCTGCCCGCGCTCGTTTCGTCCTCGGGACTGGCGTATGCAAAGGCTCCTGGATTCGAGGCGGACGACTTTCTCGGGGCGGCGGTCGCTCACGAGGAAGGCGCGGGAGGAATTGTCCTCGTGGCGACGTCGGATCGCGACGCGTTCCAGCTGGCGAGCTCGAGGACGACGATTCTCCAGCCAGTGCGAGGTGAGGCGCCTGCAAGAATCGGCCCGGCCGAGGTTCGCGAGCGCTACGGGGTCGATCCCGAGCAGGTGGTCGACTTCATCGCGCTCCGCGGGGATCCGTCAGACCGGATACCGGGCGCGCGTGGAATTGGGCCGAAGAAGGCGGCTGAGCTCCTCGCGCAATATGGCTCGCTCGACGCGCTACTCGCCGAGGGTCGATTCGCCGTCGAGGCCGACGCGCTTCGCCTGTACCGGGAGATCGCAACGCTCGATCGCTCCGCGCCGCTCCCGCCGCTTCCCGACGTCTCGCCCGACTGGACGGCAGGCGCTGCTCACGCCCGGGAGCTCGGGCTCGACGGACTCGCCGGACGGTTCGAGGAAGCTGTCTCGTGGAGGTGATCAGCCACCCCGCATTTGCGGATCTGCATTCGCCGGGTAGCCATGTGCACGCCGAAAGCCCGGAACGGCTCGGTCGTCTGCTCGAGAGCTTCTCGGGCTTCACGTACGGCGGTCCGGCGACTCGCGAGCAGATCGAGCGCGTGCATGCGGGCGAGTACGTGCAATCCGTCGAGTCGCTCGAGTCGGACGTCTGGCTCGACGCGGACACCTATGCAGGGCCCACGACCTGGGAAGCCGCCCTGCTCGCCGCGGGCTGTTCGATCCGGGCGCTCGAAGAGAACGGGTTTGCCCTCGTTCGTCCGCCGGGCCACCACGCGCTAGCCGATCGCGCGATGGGGTTTTGCATCTTCGACAATGTGGCCATTGCCGCTCGTCACGCGCAGGAGCTGGGTCACGAGCGGGTCGCGATCGTCGACTTCGACGTCCACCACGGAAACGGGACAGAGGCCATCTTCCGGGACGACCCGTCCGTCCTCTTCGTGTCGGTGCACCAGTGGCCGTTCTATCCGGGAACCGGCGGCCCGGGGACGAGCGACGAGCACACGCTCAACGTGCCGCTCGCGGCGGGCTCGGGGGATTCGGAGTACGCGCGCATCTTCGCCGAGACGATCGAGCCTGCGGTGAACGCGTTCCAGCCCGACGTCGTGCTCGTCTCTGCCGGATTCGACGCGCACGAGGAGGATCCGCTGGCTGGAATGAGGGTGTCGGTCGAAGGTTTTCGCGAGCTCGCGCGCCGCTGCTCCGCCCTCGGCCCAAGGACCGCAGCGGTGCTCGAAGGCGGATACAACCTCGACACGCTGCCTTCGCTTGTCGAGGCTGCCCTCGAGGGATTTTCCGCAGGTTAGATCCGTAAGGGGGCTAATGTGAATAGGCAGCGCCCCGGCCGCGAAGCGGTCGGCTTCAGGGATTTCCAGCTAATCAGCCCCGCGCGGTTTCGAGGCGCTCCAGCGCCTCGCGCCGCGACGAGACGCCGAGCTTCCTGAGAAGGCTCTTCACGTGTGAGCGGACGGTGTGCTCCGAGATGAAGAGCCGTTGCGCGATCTGGTCCGTGCCGAGGTGCTCGTCGAGAAGGAGTAGAACCTCGACCTCGCGTGCCGAGAGGGCGTTCGTAATGGCCTCAGGAATCCCGCCGAGCCGGCCACCTTCGCGGACGCGATCGAGGAGTCGCCGTGCCACCCCGCCCGAAAGTGCCGCCTCGCCGCGGACGACGCCCCGAAGGAAAGCCGCGATCTGCTCGGGAGGCTCCGTCTTCAAGAG
>JBBDMN010000059.1:0-6813 GCA_040878305.1 Gaiellaceae bacterium | reverse complement strand
CCGGCGCACTCCATCGTCGATACCACCTCGAGCGCAGGCCGCGCGCGCACATCGTCGAGCGAGAGCGACAGCGCGCGGTCGACCAGACCGTCGATCTCGAGGCGCCAGCCCGCGGGGTCTACGGCGGGGATGTCGTAGTGCGTGAGGAGGTAGTGGAGACCGACCGGGGTCACGTCCCAGCGAAGTGCCTCGAGCGGCATCCCGTGGTTCCGCGCGGCGAGCTGAAGCTCCTCGAGGCTGATCCCCTCGGTCACAACACGGACCGTACTACGCGCCGACGGGCCAGTGCTCGACGGTCAGCTCGTCGAAGGGGAAGTGCCTCGGGTTCCCCGTAGCAAGTCGTGCTCCGGCAGAGACCGCGGCAGCGCCGACAAGGCAGTCGCTTTGGCTGAGAGTGATCCCACGCTGAGCGCTTTGCCTGCGCCAAGCGCCCGCCTGTATCCCCTCGAGCCGGCCAAGCCGGGCGACGTGCAACCCCTGAAGCAGGCGCTCGGCGGCTTCCTCTTCGTGCGGGCGCAACCCGCGGACCAGCTCTTCGATGTTGATCGCGCAGGTCAGAGGCGCCTCTCCACGACGCTCGATCGCGTCGAGCCGAGCCAGCACTCCCCGACGCCCGCGCAGGGCGTCGATCAGGACCGTGGTATCCAGCAGAACCGGCACGGATCAACCGACACGTTTTGGATCCGCATTTCGTTGCGCCGCGACCCATGCAGCAGGATCTTCGTCCCACTCGTGTCCCTCTGACTCGATAGAGCCGAGGGCGGAGTGAATGAGCTCCCACCGTTCGCGGGTTTCGAGGGAGGCGCGAAGCGCTTGCTCGATGAACCGGCTCCGCCCGCGCGGGCTGACCTGCTCGTCGAGCCGAGCGACGAGATCATCGTCGAGATGGATGTGAATACGCATGCGACTGACTTTAGCCCATGACACAGCACACTTCTAGGCCCATTCCGGACATGACTCGATCGGTCAGCGTTCGACGACCCCGGCCACGGCTTCGTCGATCGCGGTCAGCGTCGGCGCGTCGAGCTCGATCCCCGAAGCCGCCGCGTTCTGGTCGACCTGCTCGGGGCGGCTCGCCCCGACGATCGCGGACGCGACGTTCGGCTCACGGAGAACCCAGGCGAGGGCGAGCTGCGACATCGTGATTCCGAGGCCGTCTGCGATCGGACGAAGCCGGTGGACGGCTTCGAGCACCTCGTCGCGGAGAAAGCGATTCATCGCCCAGCCCATCGCCTCGGAGGCGGCACGCGAATCCTCGGGAAGCGGGTCGCCGGGCTTGTACTTGCCGGTCAGGACGCCTTGCGCGAGCGGTGACCAGACGATCTGCGAGACGCCGGTCTCCACGCACAGCGGGATCACCTCGGACTCGATCGTGCGATGGAGGATCGAGTACTGCGGCTGGCTCGAGACGAACCTCTCGACGCCGGGTAGCTTGCGCGCGGCGCGGATCTGGTCAGCGGTCCACTCGCTGAACCCGAGATAGCGCGCCTTGCCCTGACGAACGACCTCGGTCAGCGCCTCCATCGTCTCCTCGAGCGGCGTGGCGGAGTCGTAGCGGTGACATTGGTAGAGGTCGACGTAGTCGGTACGGAGCCGCCGCAGTGAGTCGTCGATCTGCTTTCGGACCTGCGGCGCCGAGAGTCCGCGGTCCTCGTCCGTCATGGGGAAGAAGAGCTTCGTCGCGAGGACGTACGAGGAACGCTCTCGGCCCGCGAGCGCGTCGCCAAGGAACTCCTCGGCGGCTCCGCGCCCGTACACGTTGGCCGTGTCGACGAAGTTGATGCCGACCTCGAAAGCGCGGTCGAGGCACGCGCGTGCGGTGGCGGTCTCGACCCCGACGCCGTAGGTCAGCCACGTGCCGAGGCTGATCTCGGAGACGACGAGGTCGCTCGAGCCGAGCTGTCGGTACCTCACCTCCACGCTTCTATCAGACGATCGCCAGCGCGCCTGAGCGATCTGCTTGGATCGGACGATGGAACCATCCGATCGACTCTTGTCGACGCCGTTCGTCCTTGCCGTCGTCGCCGAGTTCGGCGTCTTCGTGACGATCGGAATGCTTCTGCCTGTCCTCCCGGTGTTCGCGGCGGGACCGCTCGACGTGGGGAGCGTGGGAGTGGGACTGGCCGTCGCCGCCGCCAGTCCGACAGCACTGTTGTTCCAGCCGTTGGCAGGGCGGGTCGGCGATCGACGCGGGCGGAGAGTCCTCGTCATCTCCGGCGCTCTCGTCGTAGCCGGCTCAGTCGCCGCGTACACCGTCGCAGACACGCTCGAGCTCCTCGTCGCGCTCCGGCTGGTGAGCGGTATCGGCGAGGCGCTGATCTTCGTCGGCGCCGCCACCATCGTCGTAGATCTCGCCCCCGAGGGGAGGCGCGGGGAGGCGTTGAGCCTCTACTCGCTCGGCCTGTGGGGTGGACTCGCGATCGGGCCGCTCCTCGGCGAGCTCGTCCTCGCCGACGATCGCTACGACGCAGTTTGGCTGACTGCGGCAGGCTGCTCGGCGGCCGCGGCGCTGCTCGCGCTTGCCCTTCCGGAGACGCGGCCCGACGCCACAGCCAGGGCTCCGAGACCGGCGAGGCTCGTGCATCCGGCCGCAATCGGGCCCGGGCTCGTGCTCGTCGCATCGGTCGTGGGCTTCGCCGGTTTCAACGCTTTCGTGGCCTTGTACGCACGCGATCTCGGACTCTCGGGCGCGGGTGCGGTCTTCCTCCTGTTTTCGGGAATCGTGGTCGGAATCCGCATCTTCGGGCGCCGGCTTCCGGATCGGCTCGGTGCAAAGAAGGCCTCGGGGTCCGCGCTTGTCCTGCTCGCCGCAGGGCTGCTCACGATCGGCGTGTGGAACGCACCAGTCGGCCTCTTCGTCGGCACTGCGGTCTTCGCCGTCGGACAGGCACTTGCGTTCCCCGCGCTTATGACGCTCGCCGTTGCTGCTGCTCCGCCTACCGAGCGGAGCTCCGTCGTCGGGACGTTTTCTGCGTGCGCCGACGTCGGCTTTGCTGTCGGTGCCCTTGGGCTCGGGGGCGTGGCGGCGGCGGTGGGATACGAAGGTGTCTTCGTCGTCGGCGCACTGTCGTCCGTCGCCGGTGCGCTCCTGCTCGCCCGCATCCCGACCGCTACCACGCGCGTCCAGCCTGTGGAAGCGTCGTAGGATCGTCGGCGTGGAGTCGAGGGAGCTCGGGCGGAGCGGGATCGCGGTCTCGCGCGTGATCCTCGGCTGCGGAAACTTCGGTGGGATCGGCTCTTCGCCGGCGTTCTTCGGGCAGGGGATTCCGAAGGATGAGGCGTTCCGGATCATGGACGCCGCCTGGGAGCTCGGGATCACGACGTACGACACCGCGGACGCGTACGGGGGCGGCCGGAGCGAGACGTGGATCGGCGAGTGGCTCAGGGCGAAGGACAGCTTGGTGCGAGACACGCTCGTCCTGGAGACGAAGACGTTCAACCCCCTGGAAGAGGGCGGGGATCGCGGCCTCGGCAGGGCGCGCATCGTCCGCCAGATCGACACGAGCCTCCGGCGGCTCGGGCTCGAGCGGGTCGCCCTCTACATGGCGCACTCCTTCGACCCTGACGTTCCGCAAGAAGAGACGCTCAGCGCCTTCGACGAGCTCGTCCGCGCTGGCAAGGTTGGCGCGGTGGGGGCGTCCAACTTCACCGGCGAGCAGCTCGCGGAGGCGCTCGAGCTCTCGCAGCTCGAGGGGCTGACCCGCTACGAGTGGGCGCAGAGCTCGTTCTCGCTTCTCGACCGGGGCGACGCGGAGACCGTCTTCCCGCTCTGCCGCGAGCACGGCCTCGGCTACGAGGCGTTCGGTCCGCTCGCGGGCGGCTGGCTCACCGGGAAGTACCGGCGCGGCGAGCCGTATCCACAAGGATCGCGGATGACGCAGCGCCCGGAGTCGTACGCGGGCTACGCGACCGACGAAACCTTCGACGCGCTCGAGGCGTTCGAACGGGAGGCTCTGGGACGAGGCGTCTCGATGGCGGGGCTCGCAACGGCGTGGCTCCTCTCGGTATCCGAGGTGACAGGCGTCGTCGTCGGTCCCACGCGCGCCGAGCAGCTCGAGCCCGTGCGCGAGGCGCTCGATCTCGAGCTGACTTCGGCGGACCGCGATCATCTGCGAGGCTTGTTCGCATGAGTGTCCTCGTGCTCTCGGAGCATGACGTTCGTCGCCTGCTCGACATGGAGTCGTGCGTCGAGGCGATGGAAGAGGTGCTTTCCGCGCTGGCGCGCGGCGAGCTCTTCCAGCCGCTCCGCTTCGTCGCCCGTCCTCCGGAAGCGACCGGCCTCATCGGCCTCATGCCCGCACATCGCGCGGGTGACCACCCCGCCTACGCGCTCAAGGAGATCGTCGTCACGCCGGATAACCCGACCGCTCGGGGGCTCGACGCGCATCAGGGCGCTGTCCTGCTCCACGATGGGGAGACCGGCGAGCTCATCGCCGTGCTGAACGCCTCGCCGGTGACCGAGATCCGGACGGCAGCCGTCTCCGCAGTCGCCACCCGTGCACTCGGCCGCGCCGATTCCGAGTGCGTCGCGATCCTCGGCGCCGGCGTCCAGGCGCGAGCGCACGTCCACGCGATGCGCGCGGTGCTCGACGACCCCGAGATCCGGATCTGGGCGCGGAATCTCGATGCAGCCGAAAAGCTCGCTGGCGAGGTCGAGGCGGTTCTCTCGCCCTCCATCGACGCGGCCCTCGTCGGCGCCGACATCGTTTGCACGACGACCAGCTCGTCCCAACCGATCGTAGAGCGCCGCTGGCTCGGCCCCGGCGCGCACATCAACGCGGTCGGCTCGAGCGTCCCAACCGCGCGCGAGCTCGACACGCAGACCGTCGCCGAAAGCTCGCTCTTCGTCGACCGGCGCGAGTCGACGCTCAACGAGGCCGGCGACTACCTCCTCGCTAGAGCCGAGAGCGGGATCGGTCCCGACCACATCAGAGCCGAGCTCGGCGAAGTGCTCGTCGGGATGCACCCCGGAAGGGAGCACGATGCCGAGCTGACCGTGTTCAAGTCGCTCGGGATCGCGGTCGAGGATCTGGCAGCCGCAGAGCTCGTGGTCCGTCGCGCGCGAGAGCAGGGGGCAGGCACCGAGGTGGACTTCTGATCCCGCTCGAGGAGATCGAGGGCGCGCGGCTCCGGATCGCGGGCACCGTGGACCGTACGCCGCTCATCCGGCTCTACGTCGAGGACGCACCGGGCGAGATCTGGCTCAAGCTCGAGAGCCTCCAGCCGATCGGCTCCTTCAAGCTGCGCGGCGCCGCGAACGCGATCTTGAGCGCGCCTCGCGCGGAGCTTGCGGAGGGCGTCGTCACGACGAGCACCGGGAACATGGCGCAGGGCGTCGCGTACATGGCGCGGAAGCTGGGCGTTCCGGCGACAATCGTGGTTCCCGACAACGCGTCGCAGACGAAGCTCGCCGCGGTGGAGCGCCTCGGAGGACGCATCGTTCGGGTTCCATGGGACAAGTGGTGGGCTGCGGTCGAGGCCGACCGCGAGAAGGCTCTTGCACACTTCGAAGGCGTCGAGGGGTATTTCGTCCATCCGGTCCGCGACGCACCTGTGATGGCCGGAAACGGCACGATCGGGCTCGAGCTCGCCGAGCAGCTCGAGGGCATCGACGCGGTACTCATCCCGTGGGGCGGCGGAGGATTGACCACGGGAATCGCAAGCGCGCTGCGCGCCGTTTCGCCGAGGACGGAGGTATATGTCTGCGAGCCCGATACCGGCGCTCCCGTCACCGCCGCCCTGGCGAACGACGGCGTCGCCACACCCGTCGAGTTCAAACCCTCGTTCGTCGACGGGGCAGGGTCCGGCTCGCTTCTGGCGGACATGTGGGAGCGGGCGCGCCCACTCGTGACCGGTGCGTTCCCGATCTCGCTCGAGGCGACGGCAGCAGCTGTGCGGCTTCTCCTCGAACGCGGACGCATCGTCGCCGAAGGCGCGGCGGCGCTCCCAGTCGCCGCCGCTCTCGCCGGAGGAGCTGGTGAAGGCCGGATTGTCTGCATCATCTCGGGCGGGAACATCGACGCGGCGCGGCTTGCAGACATCCTTACGGGCAAGGTTCCCGACTGAGGACGGTGTCGGTGACCGCTCTGCGCCGCCTGGCGGTCGCGGCGCAGGGATATGCCTCCCGTAGCCGCACGGGCACCGCGCGGGAGGTCGAGGAGACGATCCGGGCCCTCTCATGCGTCCAGCTCGACTCCATCACGGCGGTCGAGCGGAGCCACCGCATCGCCCTCGGCTCGCGGGTGGGCGCGTACCCGCGCGAGACGATCTCTCGCCTTCTGCAAAACGGACGCATCTTCGAGTACTGGGCGCACGAGGCGTGCGTGATCCCGGTCGAGGACTGGCCGCTCTTCCGCGTCTGGATGAAGACGCATCACCCGTGGCGCGGCGACGTCCTCGGTCAGCACCCGGAGCTGGCGGAGCAGGTGCGCGCGGCGATCCGCGAGCGAGGGCCCCTCGCTTCCCGCGACTTCGACGGGCAGGGCGGCGGCGGGATGTGGAACTGGAAGCCGGCGAAGATGGTGCTCGAGGCGCTCTGGAACTCCGGCGAGATTGTCATCGCCGGAAGAGTCAGCGGATTCCAGCGACTCTACGACCTCGCGGAGCGGATACTCCCACGAGAGGTGCTCGACGCGCCCGAGCCCGACGAGGCGACCCGGCTGCGCGAGCTCGTCCGGCGCGCTGTCCGGGCGCGGGGTGTCCTGACAGAAGCGGGTGTCGTCGAGCACTGGCGGCTTCGCGGGGGCACAGGCCGGATCCGAGCACACGTGGCCGAGCTCATCAGCGACGGCGTTCTCGAACGAGTGCGTGTCG
>JBBDMN010000058.1:0-1309 GCA_040878305.1 Gaiellaceae bacterium | reverse complement strand
ACCCGTCCGCATCCGATCACGACTGCTTTCACGGCAGGTCACACTACCCCTCGAACACACCCTCGGGAAACGCGACCACCAGCACCTCGCACGGAGCGCGCCGGAGGACGAAGTCCACCGTGGGCGAGAAGAAGCGCGACTGCCGCCTCCAACGCGGTGACGAGCCGAGCACGATGAGATCCGCGTTGCGCGACCGCGCCTCTTCGACGATCGCGTGGCCGATCGACCTCGCCCGAACGACGCCCGTTCGAACTTCCACGTCGTGCTCCTCGCCGAGGAGCCTCGCCTCCTCGAGCGACGCATCGACCCGCGCCGCGACCTCCGGCGGAAGAGGGCCTTCGAGCTCGTAGCGGCGCGGCACCCGCACCACGTTTATCGCCTCGATCTCCGCGCCGGACTCCTTCGCGAGCGCGATCGCGGTCGCAACCATCTCCTCGCCGATGTCGCCGAGCTTCATCGGAACGAGGATGCGCTGGAAGTCTGCACCCGACGGGAGTGCCTCGACCGCCACGTGCTCCAGCAGGCTGCGGTTCTGGGACCGGCGCACGGCCACGAACACCCCAAGCCCTGCTACGAGCCAGAGAGGGCCGACGTACCGCGCACCGTCATGCGTCACCATCGCAAGCACCCACACGACGAACGTGAGCGGGGCGCCGACGAGCGCAGCGATGGGCACCGCCGTGCCCCTGATCGTGACGTTCGGGGCAGCGCGGAACGGACGCGGGAGCTCCGGCTCCCGCATGCGCAGACGGATCACCGCCAGCTGGGCCGCGGTGAACGCGATCAGCACCCCGAACGAGTAGATCGCGGCCAGAAAGACGGGATCGCCGTTTGCGGCAACCTCGGTGATGACGATGAGCGCGATCGCCAGCCCCGCCGCGATGAGGATCGCCTCGCTCGAGACGAGCGCCCGCCGCTCGAGCCGCGCGAACTCCCGCGGGAGCGCGCCATGCTCGGCGAGCGAGTAGGTCAGCCGGGTGATCCCCGTCACCGAGGTCGTGGCCGCGGCGACGAGGATCAGCACGCCCGAGATGCCGATTGCGATTCGCAGCACGTCGACCAGCAGCGAGGGAAGCGAGCCGTCGAAGGCAGCCACGATTCCGACCAGCGGCGCCTCGAGCCACTCCTCGCCGAGAGCCGTCTCGCTGCCTGAGACCGGAAACGCGGAGAGGCCGATTCCCGCGATAAGCACCGTGACGACGACCACAAGCCCGATCGCGGAGAAGAGCGACCGAGGCAAGGTACGCCCCGGCTCGCGCGCTTCCTCCGCGAGGTTGGCTGCGGTCTCGAGGCCCGTGTAGGCCAGCAT
>JBBDMN010000057.1:4666-6848 GCA_040878305.1 Gaiellaceae bacterium | reverse complement strand
CCCCCCCCCCCCCCCCCCCCCCCCCCCCCCCCCCCCCACGATCACTAGACTCGTTTGCTCACGGGAGGTTGAGATGACTCAGTTCGGGACGCTTCGGTTGTGGGCGGGGCTGCTGACCATGATCGGCGTGCTGGCCGTCGTCCTCGCCGGGATCGGGACGGTTATCTGGGCGATCGAGGTCGACGGATTTTGGCGGACGATCGGAGTGATCCTGATCGGCGGCCCCGTGTCCGTCTTGCTGGGGGCTGTGCCGATCGCAGTGGCCCAGGCGCTGCGAGCGCTCGCCGACATCGGCGACACGGTCAGCGCGCGCTAGCAGAGCCGGAATCGGCATGAACGCGCCCGCCGCCGACGACCGCCCCGTCATCCTCGCCGTCGACAACGACGAAGCGACGATCGGGCGAATTGCACGCGAGCTCGAGCGCTACGCGCGCGACTACCGGGTCGTTTGCGGTCGCTCGCTAGCGGACGCGCTCGCCCAGCTCGAGTCGATGCGCGGCGAGGGGGACCGCGTAGCACTCGTGCTGGCGGCCCGTGGGGAGGAGGAGCTTCGCGGCGAGGAGTTGCTCGCCCGCGTGAACGATCTGCACCCCCATGCCAAGCGCGGTCTCCTCATCGAGTTCGGCGGCTGGGGCGACGAGGACACGGCGGCCGCGATCCGGACCGCGATGGCCCGCGGGCACATCGACTACTACGTGCTCGAGCCGTGGAGCGAGCCGGACGAGCTCTTCCACCGCACGGTCTCGGAGTTCCTGCATGAATGGAGTCGCGCTAACGCCCAGGGTCGCCGAGAGCTCACGGTCGTCGCCGACCGCTGGTCACCGCGGGGCTTCGAGCTCCGGAACCTCCTCGCGCGAAACGGCGTGCCCCACGCGTTCCACCCGAGCGACTCCGAGGAGGGTCGCCGGTTGCTCGTCGTGTGTGGCCGCGAGCGCTCGAGCGAGCCGGTGGTTCTGCTGCCTGACGACAGGTTCCTGGTCGATCCGTCTAACCAGGACCTGGCCGAGAAGGGATACCGCGTGACGACGCAGCTCGAGGAAGATCCCGGCCGGTTCGACCTCGTCGTCGTGGGCGCAGGCCCCGCTGGACTGGCAGCAGCGGTCTACGCGTCGTCCGAAGGGCTCCGCGCGCTCGTGGTCGAGCAGGAGTCGATCGGTGGACAGGCGGGCTCGAGCGCGAGGATTCGCAACTATCTCGGCTTCCAGCGCGGCATCGCCGGCGGAGAGCTTGCGACGCGTGCCTACCAACAGGCGTGGGTCTTCGGCACGAGCTTCCTCCTCATGCGGGAGGTGACGGGCCTACGCGCGGTGGACGGGGGGCACAAGATGTCGATCTCCGACGGATCGGAGATCGAGACGCGGAGCGTCGTCCTCGCGATGGGCGTCGCCTATCGGCAGCTGGGGATTCCCGCCCTCGAGGCCTACGGTGGGAGGGGCGTCTTCCACGGCTACTCCATCTCCGATGCACAGCAGTTTCCCGGCGGGCAGGTCTTCGTCATCGGCGCGGGGAACTCCGGCGGGCAGGCAGCTGTTCACCTCACTCGGTTCGCCGCGAAGGTCACGCTCGTCTGCCGGCGCCCGGAGCTCTCCGGCATGTCCAGCTACCTGGTGAACGAGATCGAGGCGGCCGGAGTCGACGTGAAGCTCGGGACGAAGATCGTTGATGCCGCGGGTGAGGGACGCCTGGAGACCCTCACCCTCCGGGACGACAAGGGGGCCAAGGAGACGGTGCCTGCGGATGCGGTCTTCGTCCTGATCGGCGCCCAGCCGCGTGTGGAGTGGCTTCCGGAGGACATCGCGCGGGACGAGCGGGGGTTCATCGCCACGGGTGGAGGCGAGCACATGTTCGAGACGTCCGTTCCCGGGGTGTTCGCGATCGGCGACGTCCGCTCGGGGTCGGTGAAGCGGGTCGCATCCGCCGTTGGCGAGGGCTCGGTGGTGATCCAGCAGGTCCACCGCTATCTCGAGGCCGCACGTGAACCCGCGGCGCGAAGCTAAGCATCGCCCGGGTCAGACGCTTGGATGTCCTGATGTGAAAGTGAAGCGCCGCGGCCGCGAAGCGGACGCCTTCAGGGATCTTGCGCGACCGGAATCCGCGCGAGCGGATTCTGGTCTTGCGCCAGCTACTCAGCAGAGCTCACCTCGGCCACGACCGGCCGCTGTTCCCACGCGTCGTCCGTCTG
>JBBDMN010000057.1:0-4566 GCA_040878305.1 Gaiellaceae bacterium | reverse complement strand
CAGCAGAGCTCACCTCGGCCACGACCGGCCGCTGTTCCCACGCGTCGTCCGTCTGCCTGAGGACACGGACGCCGACGGGAACGAGTCCGATCGCGAACGCGATCTGGGCGGCCACGGCAAGCCATTTCGGCCCGCCGGAAAACTCGCTCACGAATCCCACCGGCTGCGACAATGCGATGAGGGCGGCGGCCCACCCTGGCGTTGCTCGCGCGACGTAGAGGCCGATTCCCGCGAGGAGCCACGCGGCGGGAAAGAGGAGCACGAAACCGAACAGCGGCGCGATTCCGGCGCTCTCGTTGAGGCTCTCCAGAAGCGCCACCATCTCCCCCCGATCGCGGCCAGGCTGCGCCATCTGCCAGAGGACGAGCTCCATTCCGGCCAAGGACGTGAGTGCCACGAGCCCCGGCACGAATGCGAGTCGGCTTACGTTCGCGATCACGGGGCGACTGCGCTCCAGGATACGAGCGAGGCCCAGAAATGCAGGCACCGTCAGCACGAGGCCGACGAGCACGAGAATGTGGGCGGCGTACCAGCGGCCGGTGTTGTCGGTGACGACCGCGATCTGCTCGGCGGCGCTAGTCTCGAAGCGCCCGTGGAGAAGCTCCGCGAGGACGATCACGAGTGGCGCGACGATCATCGCTGCGCCGCCGATCTGTCGTCGAAACGCGCTCGGGTTACGAAGGTTCATCTTTGCCTCCTCTGTCGTGGTGTCGACGGAGCGTGCTCCGGCCGAGGAGGCCGCGGTAGGGGGAAAGCCCCCAATCTCGCCCGCGATCACGTGCCCGCTTTTACGGGTCGAGTCGCGCTCAAACAGGAGTCGCATGTACGCCGAAGCCGTGAGACGATGCGGGAATGAGCGTCGTATCGGTCGAGGCTTCGCTCGCCGGGGGGCACGAAGCTCTCGCAACCGGCGACTGGGATGGTGCCCGCTCCGCTTTCGCCGCCGTTCTCGAACGCGTCGAGTCGCCTGAGGCGCTCGACGGGCTCGGCCGGGCGCTCTGGTGGCTTCGCGAGGAGCGCGACGCCATCGTCTTCCGCGAACGGGCGTACGCGGGGTTCCGTCGGGACGGCGAGCTTGCACGGGCGGCACGGATCGCGCTCTGGCTCTCGCGCGAGTACGCCCTCGTCTTCGACAACGACGCTGCGGCCGGGGGTTGGCTGGCTCGTGCGGAACGGCTGCTACAGGACGTCGCCCCCGGATCCGAGCAGGGGTGGCTCGACCTCGCGCACTCGGAGCGAGCGCGCGATACAAAAGAGTCCGCCCGGCTCGCCGCTCGCGCGCTCGCGGTAGCCCTCCGGGCCGGCGATGCCGACCTCGAGCTCCGCGCGCTTGCCCAACTCGGGTTCGCGGAGGTCTCCGTGGGAAACGTGGACGAGGGACTCGGTCACCTCGACGAGGCGATGGCTGCCGTTACGAGTGGCGAGCCTGCGAGCCTGGAGACGTTCGCCGACGTGTGCTGCACGCTCATGCTCGCGTGTGAGCGTGCCGGCGACGCCGAGAGACCCCAGCAATGGAGTCACGTCCTCGAGGAGTTCGTTCGCAGGTACGACCACGTCACCCTGCTCGCGTTCTGCCGCACGTGCTGTGCCGATGTTTACGCCGCCAACGGACGAGTGGACGCGGCCGAGGAAGAGCTCGTCGCGGCGATCCGCGAGCTGACGGACGCCGGCCAGCGATCACGCTGCATCCATCCTGCGGCGCGGCTTGCCGAGATCCGCGTGCTGCAAGGCCGCTTCGACGAGGCAGAGCAGCTCCTCGCGGGGTTCGAGGACGAGCCCGACTCGGTCCGGGCGGCGGCGGCGGTCCGGCTGGCCCGCGGCGAGGCTGAAGCCTCTGCAACCATCCTCGAACGCCGTCTGGACGCGATCGGGTGGTCGAGCCTCCTCGCGGTTCCGCTTCTCGAGCAGCTCGTCGAAGCGAGGCTCGCGGTTGGGCGAGCCGCGGAGGCGGGCGATGCGGCCGAGGCGTTGGCGGTGATCGCCGGCCCCTCGGGACGCGAGCGCGCGGAGGCCGCCGCTGCACTTGCTCGCGGGCGGGTGGCTGCCGCGACAGGAGGCGAGAACGCGGTGTCACTTCTTCAGCGGGCAGTGAATGGATTCGCGGAACTGGGACTGCGGCTCGAGGCAGCACGGGCACGACTCTTGCTAGCACGGGTCCTTGCGGACTCGCCGCAGCTCGCAATCGACGCAGCGCGGCAGGCACACAACCAGCTGGACGCGCTGGGCGCGACCCGGGAAGCCGATGCTGCTGCGGCGTTCATGCGGTCGCTCGGCGCGAAGGGCCGCTCCGGGCCGAGGGGCGTCGGCCTTCTCAGCCGGCGAGAGCAGGACGTCCTCCGGCTGCTCGCGGAAGGTCTCTCCAACCGTGAGATCGCCAGCCGGCTCTTCATCAGTCCGAAGACCGCGGAGCACCACGTGAGCCGGATCTACGGAAAGCTCGGTCTCCACACGCGCGCCGAGGCTGCGGCATACGCGACTCGGCACCTTGGAGACGAATAGGGGAACTCCCCCTACCGAGCAGGCGTGGCGAGCGCCATGCTGGGCGGCACATTCGACGAGAGGAGCTCGAGATGTCCGACGACAGCAAGGCGGTTGTAGAGCGGTACTACGCGGAGGTGCTGAACGGGAGAAACCTCGACGCCGTCGGGAGCTACTTCGCCGACGAGCGGATCGTGGAGGGTGTCCGCCGCGGATGCTTCTCCTACTTCACCGCGTTTCCCGATCTCCACTTGAGCATCGACGAGCTGATCGCGGAGGGCGACAAGGTCTTCTGCCGCTCGACGATGACCGGCACCCACGACGGCGAGTACAAGGGGATCCCCGCCACCGGTCGTCAGATCGCGTCGGAGTCGGCCGAGGTCTTCAGAGTCGCCGACGGGAAGTTCGTCGGCTACTGGTGCCTCTCCAACGTCGCCGGGCTCATGCGGCAGATCACCGAGGAGGTGCCGGTCGCAGCTGGAGCGTGACCGGAGGCGCGACGAAAACGACCAACGAGAGAAGGGACGATATGCCAAGCGCGTCGAAGGAAACGGCTTCTGAGTCGATGATCCTGGAGGGCTACGAGGGTCATTTCGAGCACTTCGAAGGCGGATACTCCGTCGGATTCGAGAAATACACGGCAGATGCCGACATGGCCCCGTTGTTCGTGGGTCTGCCGGACGACCGCTGTCAGTGCCCGCACTGGGGCTATGTCATGAATGGCAAGGTCATGTTCACGTATGCCGACGGTCAGTCCGAGACCTACGAGGCGGGCAACGCCTACTACGCCCCACCGGGCCACACGCCGACGATCTACGCAGGAACCGAGCTCGTCGAGTTCCACCCGACCGACAAGCTCGCGGAGACGGTCGCCGTCATCGAGCGGAACATGGAGAAGATGAGCTAGCCGGGTGTTTTGGGCGGCTGCCCTCGAGGGGAGCCGCCCTGGCGCTTGCGCTAATCCTGTGTCCTTCGGGACGTTTGGGCTCGACCCCACGTCCGGCATCCGTTGACCAGTGCGCGACGAGGGGCGGCCGGAGGCCGGCTTTGCCGGCCGGGAGGCCAAGCGAACGCGGTTTCTATGCCACGGCCCAGGAAAGGGGGTTCGCGGGGGGAAACATCGTTCCCCCCGCTTAGCTCGCGATCTCGTCGCAGGCGCTCGACTCTTCGAGGGCAGACTCGAGCTCCCCACTCACGTCTCTGCTCTCGAGCGTCTCGAACGTCGTTTGGAAAGCCGTTGCCATCGCCGACAGCGACGTCCCGATCGCGGCTACAGCGCCGCTGATTCCGGTGATCTCGGCCGCGTCCTCGACGGCCGCCTCGATCTTGTCGCGCTCGACCTCGACCGAGTCGGCGAACGCCTCGACGGACGCCTTGACGTCGTCGCCCGATTCGAGGTCCGGCGCTCCCAGCGCCCTCACGTCGTCGATGAGCTCGTCGCTCGCTGCGTTCGCGTCGCGAGCGGCCTGCTGGAGGGTGTCGGCGGAGAGCGACGAAGGATCGCCGACGCCGTCTCCGATCTTCTGGAGCTCCTCGGTCCAATCGGTCACTGACGTACAGAAGTCGTCGGCCCACTCGCTCGCCGTCGGCGTGTCGACGGCCGCGTCGTCCCCACCGCAGCCCGCAGCAAAGACGAGCGATGTGACGCAGACGAGCAGGGCGAAGGCGACGGTGGATCTCATGCCGGAGACGTTAGCGCAGGCACCTGCGTTAGATGACGTTGTGCTCCGGTCGCGGCGCCTCGAGCGCAAAGCGTTCCGCCGAGAGAGGGGAGATATCGACGAACGGCTCTCGGCGAAGGAAGAGGTCGCGCACGATCTCCCCGATCGCCGGTGCCTGCATGAAGCCGTGCCCCGAGAAGCCGGTCGCGTAGAAGAAGCGGCTGACATCGGGCACTTCGCCGACGAGGCCGTTGTGGTCGGGTGAGACCTCGTAATACCCCTTCCATCCGTGCGCGATCCCCATGTCGAGGAACGCGGGCGCGCGGCGCGCGGCGACTTCCGTGACGTGCTCGAGCCAGTCCGGGTCGGTCGGCGCGTCGAACCCTGGGAGCTGGTTCCGGTCCGCCATGCCGATGAGGAGGCCGGG
>JBBDMN010000056.1:0-1318 GCA_040878305.1 Gaiellaceae bacterium | reverse complement strand
CGTGCTCCCAGACGTCGATCCCGAGGAGCGGCACGTGGCCCTCGACGAACGGGGAATCCTGATTCGCCGTCGAGTAGGCCTCGAGCCCCGACCCATTCCAGACGAGCCACGACCAACCGCTTCCGAACCGCGTCACGCCGTTCTGGGTCACTTTCTCCTTGAAGGAGTCGAAGTCGCCGAACGCCGATCCGATCGCGTCTCCGAGCGCTCCGCTCGGCTCGCCTCCGCCGCCCGGGCCCATGATCTCCCAGAAGAGCGAGTGGTTGGCGTGGCCGCCGGCGTTGTTCCGAACGGCGGTCGCGATGTCGTCCGGGACCTCGCCGGCCTTGAGCGCGGCAAGTACCTCTTCTACCGGCGCGTCGGCCCACTCGGTTCCGTCGAGAGCCTTGTTCGCGTTGTCGACGTAGGCCTGGTGGTGCTTGTCGTGATGGATCTCCATCGTCTTCGCGTCGATGTGCGGCTCGAGCGCGTCGAAGCCGTACGGAAGCGCGGGAACGCTGAATGCCATGACCTTGCTCCTCTCCTCGTTCACTCCTGGCGGATCGTCTCGGGGAGAAGGATATGCTCCGCGGCGTTCCGCGAGCCCGAGGAGTCCCGGATGACCGATTTCGTCGAGATCAGACCCCGTGAGCTGAAGCCCGCCTTGTTCGAGCTCGACGGCATCTCGCGCACGACGATCGACGCCCACTACCGCCTCTATCAGGGCTACGTCGGCAAGCGGAACGAGATCCTCGGGCGGCTCAAAGAGGTCGATCTCGACGCAGGAAATCAGGTCTACTCCGACCTGCGGGCGCTCAAGGTGGATCTGACGTTCGCGGTCGGTGGGATCAAGAACCACGAGATCTACTTCGAGCACCTGGGCGGCGAGGGCGGTAACCCGAGCGGTGCCTTCGCCGGGCTCGTCGAGCGGGACTTCGGATCGATCGACACCTGGCGCGCGGACCTGAAGGCCACCGGTATGGCAGGCCGCGGCTGGGCGTGGACGGCCTATGACTGGGATGAGGGTCGCCTCTTCAACTACGTCGGCGATGCGCAAAACACGTTTCCGGTGTGGAATGCGACGCCGCTCGTGGCGCTCGACGTCTACGAGCACGCCTACTTCCTCGACTACCAGACGGACCGCGGGGCGTACATCGAGGCTTTCCTGCGGAACCTCGACTGGAGCGTCGTCAACGGCTGGATCGCGGCCTACCGCATCCCGACCGCGTAGACCGTGATCGAGGCGCTCGCCGTCCTGGGCGGGTACCTCCTCGGCTCGATGCCGTTCGGCTATTGGCTTCCGCGGCTCTTCCGGGGGGAGGACATCCGCACGCGCGGG
>JBBDMN010000055.1:0-1320 GCA_040878305.1 Gaiellaceae bacterium | reverse complement strand
TGGATCGCCTCGAACACCGAGAGGCCCATTCGCTGCTCCTGGAGGGTCAGCCGCAATTCCTGGCCGAGCGGATCGGGGAGTCTCTCGGAGGCGACGCGCATCGACGCGAGAATGCCCAGACCGGCCTCGATCGTGACGACGAGAAGGTCGATCATGTCGGGCATCTGGCGATCGATCCGGTCGAACCGCTGGCGCGTGCGACGGTCGACGAGCGCCATCGGAGCGAACCAGCCGAGCGCACCTCCGGCGACCGCGGCAAGGACCGCGATGACCAAGGAGCCGCCCATGACGGGCACGCCCCAGAGGCCCAGCAGCGTGAAGAAGATCCCCAGCATGATCTGGTAGCCGAGAATCTTGCGCGGTGTCGTGCCGTACATGCCGGCGGACACGAGCTTCGCGCGCACCTCGGGCTCGCTGAACCGCCCGAGCTTGCGTGCAGCAGTGTCGCCAAGGCGTCCTGCCAGCGTGTCGAGGGGCCGGCGGCCAACGTCCTCCGCACCCCCGGCTGCCTCCGCGACGTACCCGTAGGTGCCGATCTGGTCCAGCGTTGCGACACCCTGTGGCCGGCGCAGGTTGATGATCAGGATCGTCACTCCGCCTCCGAGGAGGAGGATGCCCGCGATTGCCATCAGCTCTATGCCCATGTCAGACCTCGATCTCGACGATCTTCTTGATTGCGAACCAGCCGCCGACGAGCATGATGACCCACATGAACATGGCGATGTTGCCGAGAGTCGTCTGCCAGAGCGGCTCGAGCCAGACGGAGTTGACCGCGAAGAAGAAGAGCAGCAGCACGACGGGGATCGCGGTCAGGATGTACCTGGCGATCCGGCCCTGAGCGGTCAAGACTTTGACGAGGCGCTGAAGCTCCATAATGCCGCGGATGTTGTCGACCACGCGGTCGAGGACCTCCGCCGTGTTGCCTCCGGCGTCGCGCTGTAGCCGCGTGACGATCGCGACCTGGTCGACGTTCGCATTGTCCATGCGCCGACCCATCACCATGAGGGCCTCATCGAGCGGGACTCCGAGCTGCTCGTCCTGGAGGACGCGCCGAAACTCCGTCTTCGACGGCTCGTCCGCGCCGTCGACCATCACGTTCATGGCGCCGACGAGGCTGTGACCGGCTCGGAGAGCTCCGGCGAGAACGTCGAGGTTGTCCGGCAGCTGCTCGTTGAACGCCGCCCGCTTGCGCCGCACGCGGCTCCTCACGATTGCCCGCGCCACGAGTGGAGCGAGCAACCCCGCAAGCAGCCCCCAGAACGACTGGAAGAAGATCGCGACGAGGAGTGACGTGACGATGGCCCCGACCACGGTCCAGCC
>JBBDMN010000054.1:1873-6920 GCA_040878305.1 Gaiellaceae bacterium | reverse complement strand
TCGGCAAGAAGGTACGAGGCATCGAAGTGCTCGAAGCTCGGGTCGCGAAGCTCGAGAAGGAGATCGCCGCGCTACGAAAGTCGAAGCCCCCGGCGCGGAGGTCGACCGTCAGGAAGCCCTCCTCGTAGGGCGAGGCTCGCCTCGCTCTAGGCCTCTAGCCCGCGTGCACTCGCAGCCGCAGGGCACGGGGCACGATCTCGAAGCGCGCCGGTGTCGTTCCTGGCTGCTCGCCGTCGAGCTCGATCGGAAGCGGCTCGTCGGCATCGACGGTGACGACGCGGCCGCGTAGGACCTCGAGGCGTGGGTGCGGCAGGTGGTTCCCGCGGTAGCTCTTCGGCAGCGTGAGGAGCAGGTCGCGCTTGGTCACGTCACCGATCAGGAGGACGTCGAACAGGCCGTCGTCGGGCTCGGCCTCCGGGAGCATCATCATTCCGCCGCCGAGGTAGCGGCCGTTTGCGACCAGCACGTCGATCATCCTTCCCGATCGGATCTCGTCGTCGACGGACACCCGCAGCTCGCCCGTCTGCCAGCGCGCGAAGACGGCAAGCGTCGCCCAGTAGTAAGAGATCTTGCCTCCGAGCACCTTCGACGAGTCGTTCGCACGCTGCGCGATCGCGCCGCTGATCCCCGCGCTCCCAACGTTGGCGAAGTACCCACGTTCCTCGATGCCCGCCCAGGTCCGATACGTCACGAGCCCGAGGTCAATCTCCCGCACGTTGCCCGAGAGCGCGATCTCGACCGCGTCGTCCAAATCCCGCGGGATGCCGTGCGTGCGCACGAAGTCCCACCCCGTACCGCGCGGGATAACGGCGACCTCGACGCCCTCGACTCCCGCGATGCCGTTGACGACCTCGTTCACGGAGCCGTCGCCGCCGACGACGACGAGCAGCTCCGCGCCGGCGCGCACAGCGTCCCGGGCCAGAGGCCCGAGCTGGCCCGGTTCCTCGGAGATGAGCGCGTCACCCGCAAGTCCGAGGGCCGACGCACGGTGTGCGATCTCGGGCCAACGGCGGCCGGTAGAGCCTCCGGCAGAAGCGGGGTTGACGAGGAAGACGACGCGGTTGCTACTGGCCGTCATGGACGGCCGTCGCGGTCGCGAGCGCGATTCGCGTCATCCGATCGACCGCAGCCTTCAGCTCCTCGTCGGAGATGCGGACGAACTCGCCCCCGACGTAGATGTCGCTGACGGTGAGAAGGCACCCGGTCTTGACTCCGCGCAAGGCGCCGAGGGTGAAGAGCGCGGCGGCCTCCATCTCGACCGCCAGGATCCCCCGCTTCGACCACCGCTCGTACTGCCCGTCGTCGGGGTTGTAGAAGAGATCGCTCGAGACGACCGGGCCGACTCGCAAGGACTCGCTGCCGTGCTTGGCCACGTGGACCGCCTCGTGGATCAGCTCCCAGCTCGCCGTCGGGCAGTGCGGCTCGCCGAGAACGAGGTGGGTCGCGGTCGCGTCCGCGGGGACCGCCGACAGCGCGACGATGAGATCTCCGAGCGCATGGTCGGCCTGCAAGCCACCGCATGTTCCGACGCGCAGGAGTCGCTTGACGCCGAGCTGAATCAACTCCTCGAACACGATCGTCGCGCTCGGGCAGCCCATCCCGGTCCCCTGGACGGAGATCGGCTTGTCCTCCCAGCGGCCCGTATATCCGAGGAGGCCTCGCTCGGAGTTCACCTGCGCGACGTCGGTGAGGAACGTCTCGGCGATG
This sequence comes from Gaiellaceae bacterium, assembly GCA_040878305.1. Lineage (GTDB taxonomy): Bacteria > Actinomycetota > Thermoleophilia > Gaiellales > Gaiellaceae > GMQP-bins7. The sequence goes on along the minus strand of JBBDMN010000054.1, from coordinate 5,213 downwards.
TACTTCGCCCGCAGCGGATCGCCGGGAAGGAGGCACGCCTCCGCGTAGTCGCCTGGGTTCGCGCGGAGGTGGATCGGCACGCCAGAACCCTACGGGTTCTGGTTAGAGGAAATCGCTGGGAACGCACTATTCTTGCAAGGTCGCGTCGCTCTCCTAGAGTTTCCTGCGTGAGCAGGAAACTCAGCGAGCCGAAGCGGGAGGAGATCCTGCGGTTCTGCGCCGAGGACCCGGTCGAGCGCGTCTTTCTCGAGGACATGGCCAGGCGCGGCCTAGGGCGCTTCGTCGGGCTCGTCTCGGAAGGAGAGCTCCGCGCGCTCTGCCACGTGGGCGTGAACGCCGTTCCGTCGGGCGTCGGTTGCGGCGTGTTCGCCCGTGACGTGGCGCGGGCGTCGCCCCGGATGCTCATCGGCGAGGCGAACGCCGTCTCCGAGCTCTGGGACGAGGTGCGCACTCGGCTTCCTCCGCCGCGCGAAGACCGCCCACACCAGCCGGTGTTCGTGATCCGCGACGCTCCCGCGGAGAGCGAGACGGGGCTGCGCGCGGCGACGCTGGACGATCTCGAGCTCCTGCTTCCTGCGTGCTCGGCGGCGCACGTGGGGGAACTCGGCGTCGACCCGCTGCGCCGCGATCCCGACGGCTTTCGTTGGCGTACGCGTACACAGATCGAGGAAGGGCGGTCGTGGCTCTGGGTCGAGGACGGAACCATCCTCTTCAAAGCCGAGGCCTCGGCGTGGACGCCGTCGGCGGTCCAGCTCCAGCAGGTGTGGGTCGATCCTCCGGCACGACGGCAAGGGCACGGCGCCCGCGGGCTCCGAGACCTCTGCCGCCATCTGCTCGAGCGGGTGCCCGCCGTCTGCCTGTTCGTCCGCGCGGAGAACACGCCCGCGATTCGCCTCTACGAGACGATCGGGATGGAGCACGTGCTCGACTATCGCTCGGTTCTCATCTGAGTGGGCATGGAACGGATCGTCCTCACCCGGCACGCGCTGGCCGCCTCGAATCGAGACGGTCTCGCCTCGAGTACCCCACCGGGGGAAGGGCTTACGGACGAGGGCGAGGAACAGGCTCGGTGGCTGGGAGCAGAGCTCGCCGGCGAGCAGATCGTGCTCGGTGTGGCAACCGAGCTTCGGCGCACGCAGGAGACGCTCGACCTCGCCCTCGACGGCCGCGCGATCCCCCGGATCGTCGTTCCCGAGCTGAACGAAATTCACTTCGGCAGCTTCGACGGCGGCCTGCTCGTCGACTATCGCGCGTGGGCCGGGGCCGAAGCTCCCGGGCTGGCCGCACCGGGTGGCGGCGAGAGCCGAGCCCAAGCCGCGGCTCGCTTCGCTCACGGTCTTCGGGTCGTGCTCGACCGGACCGAGGAGAACGCGCTCGTCATCGGGCACGCGTTGGCGGTCCGGTATGTCCTCGATGCGGCCAGCGGTCTCGTACCGGCGGCGCTGATGATGGCTCCCGTAGAGCACGCGGCTCCGCACCGGCTGACTGCTGGCGAGGCTTCAGCCGCAGCGGAGCTCCTCGAGGAATGGAGCCGAGCTCCGAGCTTCCGCCGCTCCTCGCCCGACCCGCGATCGGATATGTGAGCGGCGAACGGCAGAATGGACGCATGACCGAAACGCTCCGGGACCGCGTCGAAAGCTTTGTCCGCAGCCACCACCTGATCCCCCACGGGGCTGACGTGTGTTGTCTGGTGTCGGGCGGCGCCGACTCGACGTGTCTCTGGCACGTCCTCGGCGGACTCGGGTATCGAGTGTCAGCCGTACACGTGAACCACGGCCTGCGTGGCCATGAGTCCGAAGACGATGCGCGCCACTGCCGCGAGCTCATGGCCGCCGAGGTGATCGATGCAAGTAACAGTCTGTTGCAAAGGTCGACCGAAGCGGCTTTGCGGGACGCAAGGTACGAGCTGACCGCGAATCGTGGCCTCCGCGCCACCGGTCATACCGCGTCGGACCAGGTCGAGACGGTCCTCTACCGGCTCGTCTCGTCGGGGAGCACGAAAGGAGTCAAGACGAGGCGCGAGGACGGCGTCGTGCGCCCTCTGCTCGCACTCTGGCGTGAGGAGACCGAGGGCTATTGTCGCGACCACCGGCTGCAGTTCCGGCTCGACTCCTCGAACCCGGACACGAAGCGCGGACTGATCCGCGACGAGGTCCTCCCGCTCCTTCGCCGCCTGCATCCTGGAGCCGACCAGAACTTGCTCGCGCTCGCCGAATCGCGCCCCCGGCTGCCACGAGCTCTCGAGCGAACGCTCGCCGAGCTCCTCTCCTCGACCGCGGGCACGAAGACGGCCGATCTCGGGGCGGGAATTCGGGCGATTCGCGAGTACGACACCGTTCGCCTCGAAGGGCGGGTCGTCTTTGGCCCCTGGCGCCTCGAGAGCACGGTGCCGGGCCTCGTCGTTCGCACCCGCCGGTCCGGCGATCGGCTCGCCGGTCGGCGGAAGAAGGTGCAGGATCTCTTCGTGGACGCCAAGGTGCCGAGAGCCGAGAGAGATGCGTGGCCGCTCGTCGTCTCGGGGGAAGAGGTCGTCGCCGTCCCGGGGATCGCCGAAGCGCCTGGCTGGGAACGAACCGTCCGCGCATGGAAAGATGGAGAGCAGTGACCCAGGCTGAGCTAGAGCAGGGTGTCGGTGAAGTCCTTATCGAGTCGACGTCGCTCCAGCAGCGCATCGTGGAGCTCGGCGTCGAGATCTCGGCCGACTACGCGGGACGCGATCTCCTGCTCGTCGGGGTGCTCAAAGGAGCCGTCTTCTTCATGGCCGACCTGATGCGGGAGCTGACGGTGCCGTGCGAGATCGACTTCATGGCGATCTCGAGCTACGGCGCTGCGACCGATTCCTCGGGAGTCGTCCGCATCCTCAAGGATCTCGACATCAACGTCGCGGGTCGCAATGTGCTGGTCGTCGAAGACATCATCGACTCCGGGCTCACGCTCTCGTACCTCATTCGCAACCTCCGTGCCCGCAAGCCGTCCTCGCTCGAGGTGGTCACTCTCCTGACCAAGCCGGAGCGACGGGAGATCGAGGTCCCGGTCCGCTACGTCGGCTTCGAGATCCCGAATCGCTTCGTGATCGGGTACGGGCTCGACTTCGCCGAGCGCTACCGAAACCTTCCGTACGTCGCAGTCCTGCACCCGGACCTGGTTCCCCCCGCCTCGTAGCCCACGCAGATTTCTCGAACGCATGCGTAAAGCCTCGACGGCTGGACGCCGATGAGTTTGAGGCAAATGTGCACGAGCGACGATTACGAGGCCGAAGCGGGATTTACTCCCGCGAAAGGCCAAACGGCGTCGAGCGTGCGCAACGGTAAAGGAGGGGGCTCGCGGGGGAACCACGGGT
>JBBDMN010000054.1:0-1863 GCA_040878305.1 Gaiellaceae bacterium | reverse complement strand
CCCCCCCCCCCCCCCCCCCCCCCCCCCCCCCCCCCCCCCCCCCCCCCCCCCGCATTCGAATTCCCGAAGAACCATGGTGCTACCCTCCCTGGACTGACGTGAACCGGTTCTTCCGAAGCGCACTTTTCCCGCTCATTGTCATCGTGCTGCTCGTCTATCTGGCGAGTCAGACGCTTCTGCCTGGGCGCGGGGAGCAGCGAAAGATCACGTACTCGGACGCGAAGGCAGAGGTGCGGAATGGGAACGTCAACGAGGTCCTGTTCACGCCGACCCGGCAGTCGCTCACCCTCACGCTCGTAGACGGGGACAAGGTCAAGGTCAACTACCCGACCCCGCAGTCGGCGACGCAGTTCGAGAACCTGCTCGAGGAGGAGAACGTCAAGTTCGACTCCAAGGGAACGGGGTCGTCCACCTGGTGGTCGCTTCTTATCAGCGTGCTCCCGTTCGTGATCCTGATCGGGTTCTGGATCTTCCTCATGAACCAGATGCAGGGTGGCGGGTCGAAGGTGATGAGCTTCGGCAAGAGCCGCGCCAAGCGGGTGTCCCCGGATTCGCCGAAGGTCACGTTCAAGGACGTCGCCGGAGCGGACGAGGCGGTCGAGGAGCTGCACGAGATCAAGGAGTTCCTCGAGAACCCGAAGAAGTTCCAGGCGCTCGGCGCGCGAATCCCGAAGGGCGTTCTCCTCTACGGGCCGCCCGGAACCGGTAAGACGCTGCTCGCGCGCGCGGTCGCCGGCGAGGCCGGGGTTCCGTTCTTCTCGATCTCGGGCTCGGACTTCGTCGAGATGTTCGTCGGCGTCGGTGCGTCGCGCGTCCGCGATCTCTTCGAGCAGGCGAAGCAGGCCTCTCCCTGCATCATCTTCATGGACGAGATCGACGCAGTCGGCCGCCACCGCGGCGCCGGGCTGGGTGGCGGACACGACGAGCGCGAGCAGACCCTGAACCAGCTCCTCGTCGAGATGGACGGCTTCGAGATGAAGGACAACATCATCCTCATCGCGGCGACCAACCGGCCCGACATCCTCGACCCGGCGCTCCTGCGCCCCGGACGCTTCGACCGCCAGATCGTGGTCGACCGGCCCGACCGTCTCGGCCGGCGCAAGATCCTCGAGGTGCACTCGCGCGGCAAGCCGCTCGCGCGTGAGATCGACCTCGACACCCTCGCCGCCGGCACACCGGGCTTCACGGGCGCCGACCTCTCGAACCTCATCAACGAGGCCGCCCTCCTCGCCGCGCGCCGCGGCAAGAAGATGATCGGGCAGGACGAGCTCGAGGAAGGGATCATGCGCGTGATCGCGGGCCCGGAGAAGAAGGCGCGCCTGCTCTCCGAGAAGGAGCGCAAGATCACCGCCTACCACGAGATGGGGCATGCTCTCGTCGGGCACTACTCGGAGCACACGAACCCGGTGCACAAGATCACGATCGTGTCGCGCGGGCAGGCGCTCGGCCTCACGATCTCGCTGCCGACCGAGGATCGCTACCTGACGACGAGGTCGGCACTGATGGACGAGCTCGCGATGACGCTCGGGGGACGCGCCGCGGAGGAGCTCGTCTTCCACGAAGTGACGACGGGAGCCGCGAACGACCTCGAGCGGGTCACCGCGACCTCGAAGCAGATGATCATGCGCTTCGGCATGTCGGAGAAGCTCGGCCCGCGTGTCCTCGGGCGAAGCCACGAGATGCCGTTTCTCGGCCGCGACATGGGCTCCGAGCCCGACTACTCCGAGGAGCTGGCGAAAGACATCGACGACGAGATCCGGCGTGTCATCGAGGAGGGCCACCAGTCGGCCCACGCGATTCTGCGTGCGCACATGGACGAGCTGCACCAGTTCGCGGCGATCCTGATCGAGCGCGAGACGATCG
>JBBDMN010000053.1:0-1336 GCA_040878305.1 Gaiellaceae bacterium | reverse complement strand
TGTCCCGCGTCACGGAGTTGGCAGGAGTTCGGGCTCGTTTGAGTTGATGGTCTCACGATCGTTGCAGGCTTCGAGGTGGACGTCGAGCGGGCGCTTCTGGCCGAGGGCTTCGTGCGGTCGGATCGTGTTGAAGACGTGCCGGTACTCGTCGGCGTAGCGGGCGAGCATGTCGCCGTCGTCGATCTCCAGTCGGTAGAGGTGCTCGTACTTCAAGGAGCCGAACGCTCGTTCTCGGACGCCGTTCTGATGCGGGCTCTTCCTTCTCGTGCGGATGTGGATCAGCTCCGGCCGCTTCGCGATGTAGGCGGCGAACCGGGTTGCCTTGAAGCAGGGGCCATTGTCGGTGACGAGGGCGATCGGGTGGAGCTCCCCGCTCATCTCGTCGACGAGCAGCTCCCGCAGCGGCCGGCCGAGCAGCCGTTCGCTCTCGGCGATCGCGAGCTCGACCGTCTCGATCGCGTCGCGGTGGTTGGCGGTGGTGGAGACGTGCCAGCCGAGCTCGAGCTTCGACCAGTAGTCGGAGACGCCGGCGATCCGCCAGCTGCCACCGTGGCGGGTCTCGAACTCGGTGAAGTCCATCTGCCACACCTGGTTGGGGCCCGAGGGTGGCACGAGGAACGCCGCCCGACGTGCTTGGGCGAGCTGCCGGCGTTCGGCCTGGTAGTCGACCGGCAGCACCCTGCCCGTGCGACGCAGGGCACGCAGCACGGTCGATTCGGGCGCCGGATGCCCGTCTGCGCGGATCAGAGCGGCGACCTTGCGGTGCCCCCACGCCGGCCAGCGGTCGGCCTTCGCGACCGCGAGCGGCTCCACCCGGTCACGTGCCGGTGCCGGCCACGGGCCGCGGGCTGGACACCCGCCGCGCTGCCGCTGCTGCCAGCGCCTGTAGGAGCGCTCCGGGACGCCGATCAGCTGTACGAACCTCGAGGTCGGCATCCCGCTCTCGGCGCGGATCATCTCGAGGTCCTCGAAGGGCCCAGCCGGTGCTCCGCGCTGCGCTTCCACACGCGCAGCTCCACGTGCGCTTCGCCCAGCGCAGCCTTCAGCTCCTCGACCTCGTCGAGCAGCTGCCGCTCACGCGGGTTCGGGCCCGGCGGCCCTCCCTCGACCAGACCAGCCTTGCCACCCTCGAGGAACTGCTGCTTCCACCGCGAGATCGACTGCTCGCTCGCCTTCCCACGCCGAGCCGCCTCGACGATCGTCATCTCGCCGCTGATGACTGAGAGAACAAGCCGGAACTTGTCTTCAACAGAGAAAACCGGAGGGCGTGCCATCGCTGGCTCCTTTCACGAGGAGCCCGACATTACGGCCCTGCCAGATTTCGTGACGCGGGACA
>JBBDMN010000052.1:0-1341 GCA_040878305.1 Gaiellaceae bacterium | reverse complement strand
GATCGCCCGAAGGTGAGAACCCCTCGCGGCGCAAGGAGGCGAAGGCCACCGCGGAAGCCGCCGCCTGCCCCTTCATGTCGAGGGCGCCCCTTCCCCAAACCTCACCGTCGACGAGGTCGCCCGACCACGGGTCGCGGTCCCACTCCGCGGGATCTGCGAGGACGGTGTCGGTGTGGGAGAGAAAGGCGAGCGACGGTCCGGCTCCTCCTTCGATGCGAGCGACGACGTTCGGTCGATCGGGCTCGCGCGCGTAGAGCTCGCACTCGATACCGCTCCGCTCGAAGTAGTCGCGAAGCACCCGCGCGCCGCGGATCTCGTTCCCGGGCGGATTGACCGTGTTCACCCGCAGAAGCCCTTGTAGAAGTCCGGTCACCTCGTCGCGGAGGCTCGGAGAAGCCGTCTTGGGGAGCGAGCTAATTGTGACCTCCGGGCAGCACCTCGTCGTTCGACAGCGCGGTCAGCTCGTTTCGAACCTCCCACAGCTCCGGGAACGACGTCTTCGAGACGAGGCGGCCGAGCAGCTCGACGGGAGTGCCCTGAGTACCGACGACCTTGTCCCCGATCACGCGAGCCACGGTTTGGTAGTGCCGGAGTCGCCAGAGCTGCGCCTGCTCGTCGAGCTCGATCAGCGCCTCCGCGAGCCGGTACAAGTGCTCGTGATCGCGGCCCTGCACATACACATCCGCGAGCGAGAGACCCTTCGCCCGCCGAGCCACGTGGAACGCCTGCCCGAGTCGGGGAAGCACGCGCCGAAGCTCGTTCCAGCCGGGCGAGTCGAAGCCGGACCCGTGCCCGAGCACCTTGCGGATCTCCTGGTACTCCCACGGAGACATGCGTTCGAGCATGTCGAGCTGCGAGACGAGGAACCGGATGCAGAGGGCCGAGCGCTCGAGAAGACGAAGGGCGCCCCGTAGGTCGCCCTCCTCGATCAGCCGCGCGGCTTCATCGGCGTCGTTCCAGCTGAGCTTCAACCAGAGCTCCGACGCCTGGTGCGTGATCTGGAAAAGAAGCTCGTCGCGATGCACCCACTCCTCAGGCCCCTTCTGCAGGGCGAGCAGCTCCTCGGTGTTCAGGTAGCGCTCATAGTCAGATCCGGCGCCGCCGGGGAGGACGGGCTGCGAGAAGTCCTCGGCCTCGTGCGTGGCCATGGCCGGAGCATACTTCGCCGCATGGGAGACCTCTTCACCGAGGCCGCGAGGGATCGGCAGGCGGAGAACGCGCCGCTCGCGGTTCGGCTCCGGCCACGCACGCTCGAAGACCTTGTAGGCCTCCAGCACGTCCTCGGAGAGGGATCGGCGCTACGGCTCGCCATCGAGCAGGACCGGCCTCCCTCGATGATCC
>JBBDMN010000051.1:1770-7011 GCA_040878305.1 Gaiellaceae bacterium | reverse complement strand
CTAGTTGAAGCGACCGTCGCCCACGAGCCGTTGAGGAGCCCGTCGTCGGCGCTCCACCTGTGGGCGTCCTAGCGCCGTTACCAGCCGGTACCGGTCGCCGCGATAGATCGACTCGACAAACTCGACGATCTCGCCCGTCTCCGACTGTGTCACCCGCTCGAAGCGGAATGCCGGTGAATGGAGTGGGACGCCCAGCGCCTCGGACTCTTCCTCGTCGGTGACCGTCGGCTCGATGGTCTGGGTCCCGCCCACGATTACGATGCCGTACCGATCGCTCAGCAGCTCGTAGAACGAGCGCTCCTCGAGATCGCCCGCGCTGAGGCCCGGAACGTGCTTCGCGCGAACGTGCAGGGTCTCGATCGCCATGGTCTCGCCGTCGGCGAGACGTAGGCGGCTAGCCACTACGACCGGCTCCGACGGGGACACGTGGAGCAATCGGCCGAGACGGGCACCCGCGGGCGCGATGCGCAGCTCCAGCGTCCGACTGGCCGGCCGCATGCCCCTTCGCTGCATGTCGTCGGTAAAGGACGTCATCGTCAGCTCCTGGGCGATCTTGGGCTCGCTCACGAACGTGCCGGCGCCCCGGCGCCGAACGAGATAGCCCTCACGCGCGAGGTCGTCGAGCGCGGCCCGCACGGTCAGCCGAGAGACTCCGAGATCGGTGCTGAGCTGGCGCTCGGACGGGATCGCGTCACCGACGTCGAGCTGCTCGATGAGATCGAGGACGAGCTCGCGCGTCTGACTCTGCTTCGTCACAACGGAACCGATCCTATCCGACCCGACTGGGTGGTCAATACCGGTGATCGTCGCGCCCCGCACTCAGCGCGCGACGGGCAGCGGCTCTTGGAGCCTCTGCGCCCTGCGCTCGAGCAAGCTTGCCCCCGTGTCCGGATCGAAGAAGTGGAAGCGCGAAGGATCGACCACGAGCCTCAACGAGCCGCCGACCTCCGCGGCAGTCTGTGCCGCCACCCGGGCGTTCAAGAGCGCGCTCTGATCGACGACCAGTCGATCGTCGTCCTCACCCTCGGCCGCGAGGACCTCGGGCGCGATGCGAGGTGCGTCGACGTGGAAGAAGACGTGGGCGTCAGATCCGAGCTCCTCGAGCACGACGACCTCGATGTCGATGCTCGGGAGGTCGCGGGAAGCGAAAACGGCGTCCTCGAAGCTCTCCGGCCTGATGCCGAGGACGACGCGGCTCCCCGCCCGGGCGGCGGGGCGACGGCCGGGGTCGAGCCGCACACGGAACTGGCCGAAGACGATCTCGTCGCCGTCGACGGTCGCATCGACGAGATTCATCGCCGGCGAGCCGATGAAGCCTGCGACGAAGAGGTCGCGCGGCTGCTCGTACAGGCGCTGCGGAGCGTCGACCTGGAGGATCCTGCCGTCCTTCATTACCGCCACTCGTTGCCCCAGCGTCATCGCCTCCACTTGGTCGTGCGTCACGTACACGGTTGTGACGCCGAGCTGGCGATGGAGCTGGGAAAGGGACGCACGCATCCCAACGCGGAGCTTCGCGTCGAGATTCGAGAGCGGCTCGTCCATGAGAAATGCCTTTGGCTCCCGCACGATTGCGCGCCCCATTGCGACCCGCTGACGCTGGCCGCCAGAGAGCTGGGCCGGCCGGCGCTCGAGCATGTCGGAGAGGCCAAGCATCCGAGCCACGTCGTCGACGCGTCGACGAATCTCCGCCTTTGGTGTTCGCCTCGCCCTGAGCCCGTAGCCGAGGTTCTGCCGGACGCTCATGTGCGGGTACAGCGCGTAGCTTTGGAAGACCATCGCGACGTCTCGCTGCCGAGGCGCGAGATCGGTCACGTCACGACCCCCGATCGAGATGGTTCCGCTCGTCACCTCTTCGAGTCCTGCCAGCGACCGAAGCAGAGTCGACTTGCCACAACCGGACGGGCCGACGAGCGCGATGAACTCTCCGTCGGCGATGCGAAGCGAGACGTCATCGAGCGCCCGAACCTCGCCGGAGAACTCCTTCGTCACGTTCGTGAGCTCGATGTCGGCCATGTCCTTTGCGTCCTTCCGCCTCGCACAGGTTCTCGCGGAGGCTATATCGAATACCACATTCTCACCACAATTGGTATTGACCACCGACCGGAAGAGCGCGTAGACTCGGCTCCCATGGCTCAGCCTCGATCCGGTCTCGACGAGTCGTACCACGCGGCGGATGCCGGCCTCGACGGTCTGACGACCGAAGCGGGGAGCAAGGCCGGGGCCGACTATGACCTGCTTCCGACGCTCGAGTTGGTCGCGCTGATGAACGCGGAAGACATGACCGTGCCGGCCGCGGTTCGTACCGTAGCCGGCCCGATTGCCGAGGCGGTGGATGTGACCTCGGAGTGCCTCCGGCAGGGCGGTCGCCTGATCTACGTCGGCGCAGGGTCTTCGGGCCGTATCGCGGCGCTCGACGCTTCCGAATGCGAGTCGACCTTCTCCACTCCCCCTGGGAAGGTCGTCTCGCTGCTAGCCGGCGGCGTAAACGCGTCGCCCCTCGAGCAGGAAGCGGCCGAGGACGATCGCGACGCAGGAGCAGCCGACATCGCTGGTCTCGGGGTAGATGCGGTCGACTTTGTCGTAGGGGTCAGTGCGAGTGGACGTACGCCCTACGTGCTCGGTGCGCTCGAGGCCGCGTCGAGGGAGGGCGCGCAGACGGCATGCGTCGTCTCGGTTCACGGGTCCGAGCTCGAAGGGCTTGTCGACCACGTGATCGCTGTCGTCGTCGGCCCCGAGTTCCTCGCGGGCTCCACGCGATTGAAGGCCGGCACCGCTCAGAAGCTCGTGCTCAACACGCTATCGACCGTCTCGATGATCCGGCTGGGCAAGACCTTCGGCAACCTTATGGTGGATGTCTCGGCGACGAACGAGAAGCTCCGCGCACGGGTACGGCGCATCGTCCGAACAGCCACCGGAGCATCGCCGAATCAGGTCGACGAGGCGCTCGCCGACGCGCACGGCGACGCCAAGGTTGCGATCGTGTCGCTTCTCGCCGGGATCGACCCTGGCGAGGCCCGGACGAGGCTCGACGACGCCGGCCAGAGCATCCGACTCGCCCTCGGCAGATGAGGCTCGGAGTCGAGTCCGCCCTCGTCGACGGCCGCGTCGTGCGCGGTGACGTCGAGATCGCCGACGGGCGCATCGCCGCTTATGGGTTGACGTCGCCGAATGGCCGCGGCCGGGCTGTGCCCGGATTCATCGACCTCCAGGTGAACGGCTTCGCCGGGGTCGACTTCTTCGAAGCCGACACGGACGGGTACCGGCGAGCGGGCGAAGCGCTGCTCGAGACAGGCGTCACGGCCTATCTTCCGACGTTCATCACCGCTTCGGAAGTGCAGCTACTCGCCGCTCTCCGCGAGGTCCCTGCGAGCTCGAGCGGGCCCCGCATCTTGGGCGTACACCTCGAAGGACCGTTCCTCTCCCCCCTGCGCCTCGGGATCCACCCTGCCGCCGCGCGGCGGGATCCGGACGAGGATCTGCTCGAGCGGTTGCTCGCCGCGGGGCCCGTCCGGCTCATGACACTCGCACCCGAGCTTCCGGGAGCGAACGCCTTGATCGAGGTGCTCTTGCGTCGCGAGGTCGCGATCTCGTGCGGTCACTCCGACGCGACCTCCGACGAGGCGAACGCGGCGTTCTCGAGGGGCGTGCGAACGGTGACCCACGTGTTCAACGCGATGCGTCCTTTCCGCCACCGTGACCCCGGAATCGTCGGCGCGGCTCTCGCGCGCGACGACGTCGTCGTGCAGGTCATTCTCGACGGCGTCCACCTCGCGCCGGAGACCGCGAGCGTCGTCTGGCGCGCGGCCGAGGGACGCGTAGCGCTTGTGACAGATGCGATGGCGGGGTCTGGGCTGACGGACGGGGAGTACCGCCTCGGCGGTCTCGAGATCGAGATTCGAGGCGGCGTCGCGCGCGGCCCGAGCGGCGCTCTCGCCGGCAGCACCCTGACGATGATCGAGGCGGTCAGGAACCTGCACGCTCTCGGGGCATCGCTCGCGGACGCAATCGGTGCCGCGACCGAGGTGCCAGCGCGCGTCCTTCGACTTCCTGCGGCCGGTCGGATCGAGGTCGGACTCCCAGCAGACGTGGTCATCCTCACCGAGGAGCTCGAGATCGAGCGAGTCCTCGTGGACGGGCGCGAGCGTGTCGTCAGCTGAGCTACACGCCGCCGAGCCCTCCCGACGGAGCTCCGAGGCGGGCGCGCAGTTCCTCGCCGAGATCGGGGAGCAGCCGCAGGCCCTCACGCGTCTCATCGAGCAGCTGCCTGAGTTCCAGCGCGTAGCTGACGAGATCCGCGAGCGCAGTGCGAAGACGATTCGCATGGTCGGTCACGGCTCGTCGGACAACGCGGCTTCTTACGGCGTGTATGCGTTCGGGCTCCTTCCCCGCTGGACGGCCCTCCGAGACTCGATCTCGCTGAGCGTCTATTACGGCGCGGAGCTCGACCTGTCCGGGTGCACAGCGTTGGCGCTGTCCCAGTCTGGACGAACGCCCGACGTCGTCGAGTACATCGAGCGGGCGAGGCGCAGCGGCGCGTTCACCGTGGCGATCACGAACGACCCCGGTTCCGAGTTGGGCACGGCCGCCGAGGCCGTGCTTCCGCTCTGTGCGGGGCCCGAGCTGGCGGTGGCCGCGACGAAGACGTACACGAACCAGATCGCAGCCCTCGGACTTCTCGCTGCGTGCTGCGCCGACGAAGGGCCTCCGTTTGCCGAGGAGCTCCGGACCGTCGGCGATCTCATGGCCAGGCTCGTGTCCGACACCCAGTTGCGGATCACGAACGTCGCGGTCTCGTTCGCCTTCGCGGGCCGCATGTTCGTCATCGGGCGCGGTGCCGAGTTCGCGACCGCCCGCGAGATCGCGCTCAAGCTTCTCGAGACCTGTCGCGTCGCAGCCGAGCCGCTGACCGCCACCGATCTCGCGCACGGGCCCGTCGCCGCGCTCGATGCCCTCTTTCCCGTTTGGGCGATCGCCTCCGACGACGAGACGCTGCCTGCCGTGCTCGAGGCCACCGCGCGAGCCCGCGAGGCGGGCGCGACGATCATCGCGAGCGGCAGCGCCGCAGAGGCAGTAGTCGGCGCCGAGTACTGCCTACCTGTCCCGCAGCCTTCATCGCCGCTCCTCTCTCCTCTTCTCTCCGTCATCCCCGGGCAGCTCTTCGCGTGGGCGCTCGCGAGGACGAAGGGTCTGGACCCCGACGAGCCGCGGGGCCTCTCGAAGGTCACGCTGGCTCGCTAGCGC
>JBBDMN010000051.1:0-1670 GCA_040878305.1 Gaiellaceae bacterium | reverse complement strand
AAGGCGTCCGCTTCGCGGCCGCTGTGTCTATGGTTTTCATCTCAAAGTCTCCGCGAGCGCCAACAGGCGGTCGTAGGCCGGCAGCGTCAGGAACTCCGGGAAGTCGTCGCCGAGAGCCACCTGCTCGAACAACGCGCGCGCTTCCTCGACGACCGGCTCCGAGGGAAGCTCGGCGACCACGTCCGCGACGATCCGCTCCACGTCCGTCCGCTCGACGCGGCCGTGGCGCACCCATTGCCAGACCTGCGAGCGGGAGATCTCGGCGGTCGCGGCGTCCTCCATCAGGTTGTCGATCGCCGCCGCTCCGACGCCCGAGAGCCAGGAAGCGATGTAGCGGATCCCGACGGAGACGTTCGCACGCACACCTTCCTCGGTGACCTCTCCCGGTGTCGCGGAGACGTTCAAGAGCTCCGACGGCTCGACTGACACTTCCTCGCGCCGCCGCTCGAGCTGGTTCGGTCGCTCGCCGAGGACCGAGTCGAAGACCTCCTTCGCCACCGGTACGAGATCCGGATGCGCGACCCACGTCCCGTCGAAACCGTCCCCGGACTCGCGCTGCTTGTCGTCGCGGACCCGCGTGAGCGCGATCTCGTTCACCTCGGCATCGCGGCGGCTGGGGATGAACGCGGCCATGCCGCCGATCGCGTGCGCCCCGCGCGTGTGACACGACCGCACGAGGAGCTCCGTGTAGGAGCGCATGAACGGCACGGTCATCGTCACCTGTGCGCGATCCGGGAGGACGAAATCGTCACGGTCGCGGAACTTCTTGATCGCCGAGAAGATGTAGTCCCAGCGGCCCGCGTTGAGCCCGGCCGAGTGGTCGCGGAGCTCGTACAGGATCTCCTCCATCTCGAACGCGGCCAGTATCGTCTCGATGAGAACCGTCGCCTTGATCGTGCCCTGCGCGAGTCCAACCCGGTCCTGCGCGAAGCGAAAGACGTCGTTCCAGAGCCGCGCCTCGAGATGGCTCTCGAGCTTCGGGAGGTAGAAGTACGGCCCGGTTCCGCGCTCGAGCAGGCGCTCCGCGTTCCGCTGGAAGTAGACGCCGAAGTCGAAGAGACTCGCGGAGACGGGCCGGCCGTCGATCTCGACGTGCTTCTCCATGAGATGCCAGCCGCGAGGGCGGACGAGGAGAACCGCGACCTCGTCGTTCAGGCTGTAGCTCTTCTCCCCGCTTTCGAGCGAGATCGTCCGCTCGATCGCGTCGGTGAGGTTCAGCTGGCCGCCGACGACGTTTTCCCAGGTCGGAGAGTTCGCGTCCTCGAAGTCGGCCATGTACATCCGCGCGCCGGAGTTGAACGCGTTGATCACCATCTTCCGGTCGCCCGTGGGGCCGGTGATCTCGACGCGGCGGTCCTGGAGGTCGGCCGGAACCGGTGCGACCTGCCAGTCTCCCTCGCGCACCGAGCGGGTCTCCTCGAGGAAGTCGGGCATCTCGCCCGCGGAGAGCCGCTCCTGGCGCTCAGTACGTGCCGCGAGAAGCTCCTCGCGTCGGCCTCCGAACTCGCGCTCGAGTGCGGCGACGAGCTCGAGCGCCTCCGGCGTGAGAACTCCTGCATCGTCGGGCGCCTGAACCGAGACGCCCGCCGCTACTGCAGAGCTCACCTCGCCGGCGCAGCCTCGAACTGCGCTTCCTCCGTCGAGCCCTTGAGAGCGAGGGTCGAGCTCTC
>JBBDMN010000050.1:0-7047 GCA_040878305.1 Gaiellaceae bacterium | reverse complement strand
GCGGGCAGGAGCTCGATGCCGTCCGCACCGTACACCTTCGTCGCGATCAGCCTGATCTTCTCCTCGATCGGCGCATCGAGCGGGTAGGCGAACTCGAAGCTCGACGGCTGCTCGGCGGCATCGATCGCGGCCTCCGCAAGCGCTGTCGCTCCCTCACCGCCGCGCTGGAAGGCCTCGTTCGCCTCGGCGGCGTACGCGCCGTGCTCGAGGGCGAGCTTACGAACCAGCTCGAGCTCTTCGTCCGTGTCCGTGGGAAAGCGGTTGACCGCCACGACGGCCTGCAGGCCGAACCCGTTCACGATCCCGATGTGGCGAGCGAGGTTCTGCGCGCCCAGCTCGATCGCGTCGAGACCGCCGTCCGGATCTCCCGCGTGGTGCTTGAGCGCCCTCACGGTCGCTACGAGCACGACCGCGTCGGGCCGCAGCCCGCCGATGCGGCAGGTGATGTCGAAGAACTTCTCCATGCCCATGTCAGACGCGAAGCCCGACTCCGTGACGACGTAGTCGCCCAGCTTGAGCGCCACCCGGTCGGCGACGAGCGAGTTGTTCCCGTGCGCGATGTTCGCGAACGGGCCGCAGTGGACGAAGGCTGGCTGTCCCTCGAGGGTCTGGACGAGATTGGGCTTGATCGCCTCCTTGAGCAGCACCGCCAGCGAACCAGCGGCGCGAAGCTGTTCGGCCGTCACCGGCTCGCCGTCGTAGGTCTGGCCGACCGTGATCGCACCGAGCCGCTGCCGCAGATCGTGCAGGTCCCGGGCGACGGCGACGAGAGCCATGATCTCGCTGGCTGCCGTGATGTCGAAGCCCGTCTGTCGGGGATAGCCGTTCGACCGCCCGCCGAGCGCGGTGACGACGTCGCGCAGGGAGCGGTCGTTCGTGTCGAGACACCGCCGCCACGAGATCGCCAACGGATCGAGACCGAGCTCGTTCCCGTGCAGGACATGCGCGTCGATCATCGCCGCGAGCAGGTTGTTCGCGGCGGTGATCGCGTGCAGGTCGCCGGTGAAGTGGAGGTTCAGATCCTCCATCGGGACAACCTGCGCGTAGCCGCCGCCGGCCGCGCCACCCTTGACGCCGAACACCGGGCCGAGCGAGGCCTCGCGCAAGCAGAGGACCGGATTCCGGCCGAGGACGCCGAGACCCTGGGTCAGCGAGACCGAGGTCGTTGTCTTCCCCTCCCCCGCAGGCGTGGGCGTGATCGCCGTCACGTTGATCAGCTTCCCATCCGGCCGGTCGGCGAGCCGCTCGAGCACGGAGAGGTCCACCTTCGCCTTGTAGCGCCCGTAGGGCTCGAATTCCTCGGGCTCGAGTCCGGCGTCGGCGGCGACGTCGAGGATCGGGCGGAGTGTCGCGCCCTGGGCGATCTCGAGGCTGGATGGCATCTCTGTCTTCATGGCTCCGTTTCGGGTCGGGAGGCTAGTGACTCACGGCGGCGGCCGCGAGCTCGGAGACGAGCGTGTCCGTGTGGAAGCGTTCGAGGGCGAAGGGGGCGATCAGCTCCGGCGTCTTCCCGGAGGCGACGAGCTCGGCGAGCGTGACGCCGACGATCGGCGCTGCCTTGAATCCGTACGTCCCCCACCCGGCGGAGAGGTGGAAGTTGTCGACCTCCGTCTTGCCCAGGAGCGGGCTGTAATCCGGGGAGAGGTCGCAGAGCCCGGTCCAGGTGCGCAGCACCTTGATCCGCTGGAGCTGCGGGAAGAGCTCGAGCGTGTGCCTGGCCGAGACCTCGAGGAAGGACAGGGTGCCCGTCCCCTTGTACGTCGTGTACGGCTCGATCTCGGCGCCGATCAAGAACTCGCCGCGATCCGTCTGCGAGATATACACGTGGAGCTGCGAGGACACGATGATCACGTCGAGGAACGGCTTCATGGGCTCGGTAACGAACGCCTGGAGGATGTGTGTCGTGATCGGCAGCCGCACTCCCGCAAGGTTGCCGACGAGCGACGACCAGCCGGCCGTCGCGCTCACGACCTGGCCGCACTCGACCTTGCCGCGGGAGGTCTCGACCGCGGTTATTCGGTCGCCGTCGCGCTCGAAGCCCGTCACCTCGGTGTAGGGGTGGATCTCGACGCCGAGCTGATCAGCCGCGCGGGCGAACCCCCAGACCACCGCATCGTGGCGGATGATCCCGCCGGGCGCGTGGTAGAGGGCACCCAAGATCGGGTACGCCGGCCCGTCTGAGAGGTCGAGCTGCGGGCAGAGCTCGCCGATCTCGTCCGGCGTGACGACGCTCGAGTCGATCCCGAGGATCTTGTTGACCTCGGCCCGCTCCTGCATCGTC
This sequence comes from Gaiellaceae bacterium, assembly GCA_040878305.1. Taxonomy (GTDB): domain Bacteria; phylum Actinomycetota; class Thermoleophilia; order Gaiellales; family Gaiellaceae; genus GMQP-bins7. Next base: position 4,766 of record JBBDMN010000050.1, on the reverse strand, counting down.
ACCATCGCGCGGTCCGAATGGGCGAGCGTCAGGTGCCCGTGCTGGGAGAACATGAGGTTGAAGTCGAGCTCGGTCGAAAGGCCCTGGTAGAGCCGCACGCTCTGGCCGTAGAAGGCAGCTCCCTCGGGAGTGCGGTAGTTGGAGCGGATGATCGTCGTGTTCCGGCCGGACGCGCCGGAGCCGATGTAGGACTTCTCGAGGATGCAAACGTCGCGGATCCCGTGGCGCTTCGCGAGGTAGTACGCGGTCGCGAGCCCGTGCGAGCCGCCGCCGATGATCACGACGTCGTAGCGGCGCTTGAGCTCGCCGCGCGGCCGCCACATCCGACGGACCCTGAAGACGTCCTTCACGAGCTCCGCTCCAAGCCGGCGACCGCGTCGAGAACTGCGAGAGCGACGTCGTGGCCGACCTCCTGCGCGACGTAGACGCGGAACCGCTCCCCGTTGTCGCGCAAAACGATCGCGTTCACCCGCGCGAACGGCCCGGCTGTGGGCAGCTTGTCGAGGTCGAGATCGGTCAGCCGTCGCATCAGCCGCTCGCCCTCGACGACGAACCCGGCGAGGGCTCCGGTTGCGTCGTACGCGAGCACGCCCTGAGCACGGAGGCGCTCCACGGCGCCCGCCGGGTCATCCTGTGTGAAGAGGAAACCGCGGTGTGGCGAGAGGCGGACCAGCTCCTCGCCGGCAAGCGGCTCGACGAGCCCGAGGTCGCCGCGGATCTCGACCTTTCCGTCCAGCCAAAGATCCTGGACGACGGCCGGGTCGACGTCTTCGAGCACCCGCCGAAGTGGCGACGTGGTGGTGCCCGGTTGGCAGCGCGACGGCGACAGGAAGGAGAGGGTCACGAGCGCATCCGCTCCCCCGCGGAATCGTAGAACGCCCCCGACGTCACCCTCGCGCCGAGGATGCGACGGTCGACTCTGATCTCGAAGCGCGTTCCGTCGCTCGTCCGGTCCGGCGGCAGCCAGGCGAGCCCGATAACCGCTCCGACGACCTCGCTCCGCCGCGCGCTCGTCACTCGCCCTGCCGGCTGACCCTCGATCACGACCTGGGCACCTTCGGCGGGCACGACGTCGTCCTCCATCGCGAAGCCGACGAGCCGCTCGCGGTCCTCGCGCTCGGAGAAGTGCTCGACGGCGAGCTTGCCCACGAAGTCCTCCTTCTCGAGCTTCGGAAGCCAGGCCATGTTGGCGGAGAGGAGGTTCGACTCGGAATCCGTGTCCTGGCCGATGATGACGTGCCCCTTTTCGAGGCGAAGGATCCGCTGAGGCTCGAGCCCGAACGGGCGAGCGCCACCCTCCACGAGGCGGTCCCAGAGGAACTCCCCGGCGGGACTCGGAAAATGAAGCTCGTAGCCGAGCTCTCCGACGAAGCCGATTCGTAGCGCCAGGCAGGGAATTCCCGCGACCTCGATCTCCTTCGCGTCGAGGTACTTGAGCTCGTCGTCCGAGACATCGGCCTCAGTGAGCCGCTGGAGCGCCTCGCGCGCGAGGGGGCCGGCGAGATTCAGCGCGGCGAGCGCGCCGGTGACGTTCACGATCTCGGCCTCGTAGCCCCAGACCGCGTTCCACCACTCGAACCAGGCGGTGACGGAGTCGGCGCCGGTCGAGGTCGTCGTCACGTAGTACAGATCGTCCGCGAGTCGGCCGATCGTGCCGTCGTCCATGATCCGGCCGCCGTCCGAGGTCAGGACTCCGTAGCGGATGCGGCCCGGCCTCATGTCGGCGAAGCGGTTCGGGTAGAGGCGCTCGAGCAGCGCGGCCGCGTCGGGGCCCTCGACCAGGATCTTCCCCAGCGTGGAGACGTCGATCAAGCCGAGGGACTCGTGCACGGCGCGCACCTCGTCCTCGGGCTTCTCGCCGTAGGCGTACGGACGCTTCCACGGCCCCGCCCACATCATCCGCGCGCCCACTTCCTCGTGGCGGAAGTGGATCGCCGTGCGGCGGGCCGTCTCGAAGTGAGGTCCGGCGAGGAGACCGAGCTCCACGGGCGCCCAGGGCGGGCGGGCGGTCGTCGTGCCGACCGAGGCTTCGCTCATTCCGGTCGAGCGTGCATAGAGCCGGATCGAGGGGAGCTGGCAGAGCTTCCCCTGGCACGGCCCCATCGTGACCGTGGTGTACCTCTTCGAGAGCTCGATCGAGTCGAAGCCCTCGGCGACGGCTCGCGAGACGTCCTTCGTGGTCACGTCCTCGCAGATGCACACGAAGCACTTGTCCGCGTGCCCTTTTCGAGCTTCCGCCCGGTAGGGGTTGACAGTCATACAGCCTTCACCAGTGACCGACCCCGTCGCCTCGATCGACTCGGGAAGATCGGTCGGTACGAAGATGCCCTTTATCGGGTCGTACTCGACCTTCCCACCCGCCTGCGCAAGCAACGAGTACGCGGGCTGCCGACCGGCAGAGACGACGAGGAGGTCACACCGGATCCCGCGTCCTTCGAGGCGCACGCCGTGGAGGCGACCCTTGTGGCTGTCCGCGTCGATGCGGCTCAAGGGCATCTCGCGAAGATCGACCACCCGGGGAACCTCGACGCCGGCCTCCCGCAGATCGTCGGCGATCTCGAGCTCCCGCTCGTCGGCCGCTAGCACGACCGCCCTCGAGCCGGGCTTGATCGCAAAGTCCCTGACCAGGCGCCGAGCCGCACTCGGCAGCATCACGCCGACGAGATCGTTCCCCGGGAAGAGAAGCGGCTGCTCGAGGGCCCCGGTCGCGACGACGATCCGCTCGGCGCGGTACCGGTAGAGCACGGTTCCGCAGTCGACGGGAACGAGATTCCCTTCCCAGATGCCGAGCGCCCGCGCCGGCGCGAGCACCTCGACGCCCTCGAGCTCGACTCCCGCGTGGCGCGCGTCCTCGTCCACGAGCACGACGCCGGGTCCCTCGGCCGCCGCAGCCGTCGCGGCCTCACGACCCGCCCGCCCTCCGCCGACGACGAGCACCCGCGCTCGACGGTGCTCGATGTCATAGCGCCGCGCGTGTCCGGTCGCCCCACCGACCTTGCCCAGCCCGGCGAGATTGCGCAGGACCTTCTCGTACAGCGGCCACAGGCGACGCGGCCGGATCATCGTCCGGTAGTAGAAGCCGACGGGCGTGAACGGGCCGCCGAACTTGTCCGTGGCGGAGAGAAGGTCGCGATTGAGCGAGCCGAGGACGTTCTGCGACTCGACGACGGCGTCCTGCCGGATCGGCTCGACGCACACGCGCACGTTGGGGACGCCATCGACGGTCATCAGGCAGTTCGGGCAATGGCCGGAGCAGCAGAGAAGCCCGCGTGGACGGTGGTACTTGAACGAGCGCGAGAAGATCCTCTGTCCGTTCGCGTAGAGCGCAGAGCCGATCGTGTCGCCGGGATGGCCTCCGTAGTGCAGCCCGTCGAAGGTGAAGATCACCCGGGACGAGCGATCGATCAGCTCGCTTGGCTGGGGTGGCAACCTCATACGGCATCGGCCGCGGGCTCGGCCCCGGCGGGCCCGACCCCGATCGAGCGGGTCGGCTCGGGGAGGAACACTCCGAGAACCTCGTTCGTGCGCGTGTCCCGCTCGGCGAGGAACCACTCGCCGCAGCCGGTGCGGTGCTGCCACCATTCGCGCTGAGGCCCTGCGACGTTGTCGCGGAAATAGACGTACTCGCTCAGCTCACGTAGCGACGGAGTTCCCTCCGGCCGCTTCGTCACCTCACCGAAGTACGCGTACTCGTCGACCGGCCTCGGGCCACAGTGGGGGCACGGGAGAAGAAACGACATCTATGCCTCGAATTGCACCGACTCTAGAATTGCACTGTCAGCAACACTGTGCCAGAATCCGCAACGACCGTACACCGATGTCCCGCACTCGTCAACCCTCCACCCGTCGCATCGGCGCCGCCGAACGGGCGATCGCCGTTCTCGACATCCTCGCCGATGCGGGCGAGCTGGGGACGAACGAGGTCGCACGGCGGACCGGCATGACGCCGAGCACCGTATCGCGTCAGCTCGGCACGCTCGCCGCATCCGGCCTCGTGGAACGAGTCGCCGCGACGGGCAAGTACCGCCTGGGGCTCCGCATCGTGCATCTCGCGAACGCCTTGCTGGCTCGGCTCGACGTACGCGAGGTGGCGCGCCCCCATCTCCTGGCACTCGTCGAGGCGACTGGCGAGACCGCCACGCTCTCGGTTCCAGGCGACGAGGACGCGGTCACGATCGACTTCGTCCCGGGCAGCCACCAGCTGCAACCTGTCTCCCGGCTCGGACGTCCGTCGATCGCCCACGCGACCTCCGCCGGGAAGGTGATGCTCGCGTTCTCGGGCCGCGAGCTTCCGGAGGGTCCGCTTCGCGCCTTTACCCCACGGACGATCACCGACCCGCGTGCGCTCGCCCGCGAGATCGGCGAGGTGCGAGAGCGCGGCTACGCGCGCGCCGTCGGCGAGCGCGATCCGGACCTCACCGCAATCGCCGCGCCGATCCGCTCGAGCCGAGGCGAGCTCGAAGCGATCGTCGCGCTCCAAGGGCCAAGCTCGCGCTTCGACGGCGCGGCGGTCGAAGCTGCAATACCTCTCCTCATGGAGCGGGCGGACGAGGTCTCACGCGCGCTCGGCTGGCGTCCGAGCTGACGCGGCACACCGGCGCATCGAGAGAGCCGGAAGAAACCCGGCGCAGGAGGCGTAAGATTCCAGTGCGTCGAGCGCCTAGCCGCTCGACAGAGGCGGAAGCGTTCGAGTCGAAGGAGGAAAGAGATGGCGCTGCAAATCGGCGACACGGCACCGGATTTCGAGGCGGAGACGACCGAGGGAC
>JBBDMN010000049.1:0-1348 GCA_040878305.1 Gaiellaceae bacterium | reverse complement strand
GCGAGCATGCCGTCGTGGGCGGAGTGGCTCGCGCGGATCTTCTCTTGGCTCGGCGGCTGGATTGGGTGGACTCTGATGTCCGCGGGGCTCGTCGTCTTGCTCGTCGCGAAGCGCCGGGCAGCCGACGCGCTCTGGGCGGCAGCCACGCTCGCCGGCATCTACCTCGTCGTCACGCCGGTCCTGAAGGAGGTCTTCGACCGGCCGCGACCCGATGTGGGAAGTGCGGTACCGTTGCCCTTCTCGGATTCCTTCCCGAGCGGCCACTCCTCCGGAGCGGTCGTCATGTTCGGCGTCCTCGCGCTGCTCAGTGCCGAGTGGTGGAGTGAGCGGACTCGTCAGCTCTGGGCCGGCGCGGCGTTTGTCGCGCTCGCCATCGGCGCGAGCCGTGTCGTCTTGAACGTGCACCACGTCTCGGATGTGCTCGCAGGCTTCAGTCTCGGACTCGTCTGGCTCGCGGCGATGCTGCTTGTCCGCGGATCGCGCCGCTACCCTTGGGCACATGGCCGAGACGACGCAGAGCCTCGATCAGCGTCTCGAGGAGATCGGGGCCCAGCTCGCCTGGGTCCGTGATTACCTTTGACCCGGACGATCTAGCGCGCCGTCGAAGCCAGCTCGAGGAGGCCATGAGCGCGCCGGGCTTCTGGGACGACCAGAGCCGGGCCGCCCGCGTCTCCACGGAGCATTCCCGCACGACCCGTAAGCTCGAGCGCTACGAGCGCCTGCAGCGCGAGTACGAGGACGCGAAGGAGCTGCTCACGCTCGGCGAAGGCGAGCTCGGCGCAGAGATCGCCGAGATTGTCGAGGCGCTTCAGGGAGAGCTCGGGCGACTCCAAGAAGACGCGCTCTTCACCGGAAAGTACGACGCGGGTGACGCAATTCTCGAGATCCACGCCGGAACGGGAGGGACCGATGCGCAGGACTGGGCGGAGATGGTTCTCCGCATGTACCTGCGCTGGGTCTCCGATCGCGGCTTCGAGCACGAGCTGCTCGAGGCGAGCCCGGGCGAGGAGGCCGGGCTGAAATCGGCTACGGTCGCGGTTCGCGGCGAGAACGCGTACGGGATCCTGAAAGCCGAGCGCGGCGTTCACCGCCTCGTGAGGCAGTCGCCTTTCGACGCGTCGCACCGCCGGCATACGGCCTTCGCGCAGGTGGTCGTCGCGCCCCTTCTTCCCGACGACGGCGAGCTCGAGATCGACGAGTCGGATCTCCGGATCGACACCTACCGCGCGAGTGGCGCGGGCGGCCAGCACGTCAACAAGACGGACTCCGCCGTCCGGATCACGCACCTCCCCACGAACATCGTCGTCCAGTGCCAGAACGAGCGCTCGCAGACCTCGAACAAGCAGAC
>JBBDMN010000048.1:0-1355 GCA_040878305.1 Gaiellaceae bacterium | reverse complement strand
GGAAACCCGTGGTTCCCCCACGAGCCCCCTCCTTCACCGCCCTCCGCAGCTTCGATGGCTTCTGGCCTCCCGGCCGGCAAAGCCGGCCTTCGGCCGCAGGCATGATGCGCACGGGAGACGCCGGGATCCGGGCTAAACATCAAGAAATCTCACATCTCGGGCGTTCTGCTCGATGAAGGCGCGGCGCGGCTCGACCTGGTCGCCCATCAGCGTGGAGAAGATGCGATCGGCGGCAGCGGCGTCCTCGACGTCGACACGAACGAGCATGCGGTTGGCGGGGTCCATCGTCGTGTCGGCGAGCTCGTCGGCGTCCATCTCGCCGAGGCCCTTGAAGCGGCTGACCTGAATCCCTTCCTTCGCGAGCTCGAGCGCCGCCTCCCGGAGTTGGGCAAACGTCTCCGCACGGCGCGTCTTCTTCCCGTGCGAGATCTGGTACGGCGGCCGGCCGACGACCTCCACGAGCCGCGCGTACGTCTTGCGCACGTTCGCGTAGATCGGTGAAGCGAGGAGCGTACTGGGGACGACCACGCTCGCCGCAGCGCCGGTGTCACGCTCGACGACCCGTACCTGCGTACTGTCGCCCGACGACTCCAGCACGGCGAATTCGAACCCGTTGGGCTCGAGGGTGTCGAGTGCGCCCGAGACGTCCTCCGCTGCGTCCGCTTCGACCAGACGATGGTCGATGACGAAATTCGCAGCCGGTGCGCCGAAGTCCTCGCGCAGGCGGGAAGCCCAGCCGTCGAACTCGTGGAGGACCCTGGTGAAGCGCCCGTACCGCGTCTCCGTGAACTTCTGAGTCTCGCCGGAGCGGTCGGTGACGTCCATGTCCTTGATGCGCTCGCGGACGAGAATGTCCTCGAGCTGCGACTCCTTCTCCACGTACCGCTGCTGGCTTCCGATCTTCACGCGGTACAGCGGAGGCATGGCGATGAAGACATGGCCTCGCTCGACGAGCTCCTGCATCTGCCGGTAGAGGAACGTGAGGATGAGGGTGCGGATATGCGCGCCGTCCACGTCGGCGTCCGTCATCACGATCACGCGGTGGTACCGAAGCTTCGAGACGTCGAACTCGTCACCGATCCCGGTTCCGATCGCCGTGATGATCGCCTGGATCTCCTCGTTCGAGAGAACTTTGTTGATCCGGTTCTTCTCGGCGTTGATCACCTTGCCCCGAAGCGGCAGGATTGCCTGAAAGCTACGGTCGCGCGCGTCGACGGCCGAGCCGCCCGCCGAGTTCCCCTCGACGAGGAAGAGCTCTGCGGACTCCGGGTCGTTGATCTGGCAGTCGGCGAGCTTTCCGGGCAGCGAGTTCGACTCGAGCGCGCTCTTCCGCCTCGTCAGCTCGCGCGCCTTAC
>JBBDMN010000047.1:0-1379 GCA_040878305.1 Gaiellaceae bacterium | reverse complement strand
CCGGACTCGACGAGAAGCTCCATCGCCTCGGACTCGACGACCGGCACGCCGTCGAAGCGCTCGACTGCGAGGCGTTTCGCGCCGCCGCCCCGCACGTGCGCCACAAGTGCTGCGAGCGCCGGGCGGAGCCACTCCGGATCGGGCTCGCGCAGCGGAACGAGCGAGCGCCCTCCACGCTCGACGAAGAGGGCAGCCTCGCCATCGAGGAGAACGACCCATGCCCCCGCCACGCGCGCCGCTCTCGCACCTGCACGCCGCGGCCACGGCAGTGCCGCGCCATAGGGTTGAGCGGGGTCGGCGGCGGCGAGCACCAGCGCCTCGTGTTCGTCGCTTCGAGCAGTGAGGGAGCGAAGCTCCCGCAGGCGCTCGACGGCGCCGGGCAGCGCGAACTGCGCACCGCCGAGCCCCTCCACGAAATATCCGCGCCGGCAGATCCCGAGCGTCTCGAGCGCACGGAGCTCCGCATAAACCGCCCCGTAACCGCCCCGGATGCCCTCGCCGCGCACGCCGTCCCGCGTGACGATCCCCTGCCGCTCGAGCAAGAGCTCCGCCAGCGCACGGCGGTCCGGAGCGACGGGCTCCGAGCCGAAGAGACCCGACGCGAGCGACCAGCGACCCTGCGTCGGCGACGGAGCCGTCATCCGCGATCTCGCAAAGCGCCGCCGGCTCCGATCGGGTCGCGGAGCCTCGTATCGCCGGGTCGCTCGTAGAGGAGCCCACGAGTCGTTCGTCACCTCGCCGGCCCAGACGAGATCCCAGAGCGCGGCCAGCGCTTCGCCCGGATCGAGCTCCGTGGCAGCGAGCAGGTCGGTCCAGAAGAGCGCGCCGTGACCGAGCGCCGCGCGCACAGCGGCAGGCGCCGAGCCCTCGGGCGCGGCCTCGGCCTGCGGCGGCCCGAGAAGCGGGGCGTCCTCGCGGAAGTAGACGGCGACCCGATCGAGCCCGGCTCCGACCCACACCACGTCGCCCGAGGCGCAGAGCGCATCGAGATCGGCCGGCCGGTACCCCGTCACGCGCCGCGGCAAGACGTCGCTCTCCCAAAGCGACACGGGGAGCGCGAGCGTCTGCAGCGGAACGAGCGCCTCGCGCAGCGTCTGCCGGCGGCCGATCCCGTGCCACGAGGGGAGGAAGCGGCCGAGCGCGGCCTGCTCGGCAGGCTCGACCTCGCGCCGGAGAACCGCGAGGGTCGCGCGACGGATGCGCCGGAGGACGTCCGGATCGCACCATTCCCGCTCGGTCCCGCCGGGGCGAAGCTCGCCGCGGACGAGCTTCTCGTCGTGCTCGATCGCTTGCAGCTCGAGCTCGATCCCCGCGGGATCGAGCTCGAAACGTCCTGCGACCTCTGCGGTAGTGAACGGGCCGTGCGTCCTCGCGTAGCG
>JBBDMN010000046.1:0-7240 GCA_040878305.1 Gaiellaceae bacterium | reverse complement strand
GGGCGAGGCAAGCCTCCCCCTACAGCTGGAACTCGCCGCGCGCGACGACGACTGCGCGGCCGCCCACGGCGACCCGCTCGAGCTCGCCGTCGCGGCCGTCGGCGCGAGCGAAGAGCGTCGAAGGCCGACCGATCTCGATGCCCTGCGAGATCTCGATCCACTCGCCCCATTCGACGAGCCCGTGCCGGCAAAGGTGAACGACGAGCGGGCCGGCCGCCGAGCCCGTCGCCGGGTCCTCCGGAACGCCGTCCGAAGGAGCGAAGACGCGTGTCTTCCACGCGGCTCCGGAGCCGGCGAAGCAACTCACCATCACCTCGAGATCGGCGAGCGCCGCGAAGTCGGGCCGAAGTGCGACGACCTCCTCCTGCGACCCGAGTGCGACGAATGTGTGCCGCACACCGTTGTCGTACCGCTCGACGGGAAGCTGCGATCCATGGACGCCTAGCGCGCGGAGGAGGGCTTCCGTGTCCGGGTACGGCTCGACGCGAGGCAATGGCTGCTCCATGCGGCCGAAGACGATCGCGCCGCCCTCGTCGCGCTCGAGCTCGACGGGCACGATGCCGCTCATCGTCTCGAGCTCGATGGCTCCGCGCTGAAGAGACGAAGCGAGCACCCAAGCCGTTCCGAGGACGGGATGCCCGGCGAACGGGAGCTCCGACTTCGGCGTGAAGATGCGGATGCGCACCGTGCCGCCTTGCTCCGGCGGAAGGACGAATGTCGTCTCGGAGAAGCCGATCTCGAGTGCCAGCGCTTGCATCGTCTCCTCGTCGATCCCGCGCGCATCGGTGAAGACGGCGAGCTGATTCCCCTCGAGCGGCCGGTCGGTGAAAACGTCGGCGACGACGTAGCGCAAGCTGGACACGGCGCCACCCTACTGGGCACGAAGGCGCCCGCTGGACGTGACTATGCTCGGCGCGCGATGCTCCTCTTCCTCGTCCGCCACGCGCATTCGGACCCCGGTGACCCCGATGACCTGCGCGCCCTTTCGGCACGCGGGCGGGAAGAGTCACGAGTGCTCGCCGAACGACTCGCGGCGCACCAGACGCCGCCTCGCCTCGTCGTCTCGAGCCCGCTGCTCCGCGCGCGGGAGACGGCCGAGACGATCGCCGCGACGGCCTCGGCCGAGCTCCGGATCGAGGAGCGGCTAGCGCCAGGGACTAGCGCGGACGATCTTCGGGAGATCGTGGGTGGAGCGGCAGCGTCGGTCGCCGTCGTTTGCCACCAGCCGGACTGCTCCGAGATCGCCCTCGAGCTGACCGGCGCCGATCCCGGCTTCCCTCCCGGAGGCGTGGCCGAGATCTGCTTGGACGCCTGAGGCATCGAGACACATGTCCGATGCCATCGTCGCCCACGAGCTGCGCAAGACTTACGACGGAGTCGAGGCACTGCGCGGCGTCAGCTTCGAGGTCCGTTCGGGCGAAGTGTTCGGCCTGCTCGGACCGAACGGCGCCGGAAAGACGACGACCGTGGAGATCCTCGAGGGCTACCGCAATCGCGACTCCGGCGAGGTCTCGGTGCTCGGCCACGATCCGGCCACGGCTCCGCGAGCGCTGCGAGAGCGGATCGGCGTCGTCCTCCAGCACTCCGAGTTCACACCGAACTTGACCGTGCGCGAGGTCCATCGCCTCTTCGCCGGCTACTACGAGCACCCCCGTGACGTGGACGACGTGATCCAGCTCGTCGGGCTCGAGGAGAAGCGCGACGCCCGCGTGAAGACGCTCTCGGGCGGACAGAAACGGCGGCTCGACCTCGGCGTCGCGCTGGTGGGCGATCCCGATCTCGTCTTCCTCGACGAGCCGACAACCGGATTCGACCCGACCGCTCGCCGCGCCGCATGGGATCTGATCCGGGCGCTCCGCTCACTCGGCAAGACGATTCTCTTGACCACCCACTACCTCGACGAGGCGCAGCAGCTCGCCGATCGGGTCGCGGTGATCAGAGCCGGGAGAATCGTGAGCCTGGGAACGCCGGCCGAGCTGATCGGGGACGCCCGGAACGCAGAGATCCGCTTCCGCCGGGACGGGGAGCAAGTCGTCGTGACGACCGAGGACCCGACTCGTACCATGCACGAGCTCACCTCCGACGCCCTCGCCTCCGGCCGCGAGCTCGAGCACCTCGAGGTGCGGCGCCCCACGCTGGAGGACGTCTATCTGGAGCTCGTCGGCGGCGAAGACGACGTCGCAGACGAGAACGCAGAATGAGGATGCTCCTCCACCAGCTGGCGCACGAGCAGCGAACCTTCTGGCGGAGCCGGGAGGCGGCGATCTTCATCTTCATCTTCCCGCTGCTGCTCTACACGTTGCTCGGATCGGTCTACTCGGACGAGATCGAGTTCGGCGGCGTCGAAGTGGCGTCAGCGGACGTCCTCCTCGCCGGTCTCTTCGGCTACGGAGCTGCGAACACGGCCTTCGGCGGTCTCGCGATCATCCTCGTAAGCAGGCGCGAGGTCGGAATTCTGAAGCGACTGCGGTCGACGCCCCTCCCGCCTGCGACCTACATCGCCGCCGTCCTCCTCTCGACGCTGGTGATCTTCGCGCTGCAGGCGGTGGCTCTCGTCCTCCTCGGGAGGTTTGTCTTCGACGCAAGCGCTCCCGCGAACTGGCTCGGCTTCGCGGGTGCTGTGGTGCTCGGCGTCGCGTGCTTCGCCGGCTTGGGAGTGGGCGCCGCGTCGTTGATCCGTTCCGCCGAGGGCGTCTCCGCCGTCGTCAACGTGGTCTTGCTCCCGATGGCTTTTCTCTCGGGCTCATTCGGACCGAGGGAAGACTTCCCGGGAGTACTCGACGTGATCGCAGACGTCCTCCCGCTCACGTACTTCCTAGACATCGTGAACAGCATCTATCTCGAAGGCGAGTCGCTCTTCGCCAACCCGAAAGCCCTCGCGATAGTCGCAGCGTGGGGCGCCGCGGGGCTCGCGATCGCGCTGACTCGCTTCAGCTGGATGCCGCGCGAGCGCTAAGAAGCAAGGTGACTGTCACCCGAGAGTGACAGTCACCCGCTTGCTTGCTTATCGGTTCGAGAGCAGCGACAGGTAGTACAGGAGCATCGCGATCGCCGCCAGGGCGCCCGCGACGTACGTCCAGGACGCAGCCGAGAGGACGCTCTTCACACCCGCGCTCTCGCTCGCCGGGACGAACCCGAGGTCGTTCAGCTGCGCCTTCGCGCGCCGGGAGGCGTCGAACTCGACGGGCAGCGTCACGATCGTGAACAGCACCGCGACCGAGTAGAGGGCGACCGCGATGTAGATGAAGCCGAGGATGTTGAGGAAGAGGCCGCCGATCAGGAAGAGCAGCCAGATGTTCGAGGTGAACTGCACGACGGGGGCGAGCGTGCTGCGGAACTTGAAGAACGCGTACGACTTCGCATGCTGGAGTGCGTGGCCCACCTCGTGCGAGCCGACCGCCATCGAGGCGATCGAGCGCCCGCTGAACACTTCCGGGGAAAGGTGGACCGAGCGGCTGCGCGGGTCGTAGTGGTCGGAGAGGGTGCCGGGTGTCTCCTCGATCGGCACCTCCTGTAGGCCGTTCGAGTCGAGGATGCGGCGTGCGACCTCGGCTCCGGTCATCCCGTGGGACGCGGGAACCTCGAGGTTGCGCGCGAACGTGCTCTTGACCCGATGCTGGGCCCAGAGGCCGATGATCATGGGGACGATGAACGCGATGAGAAAGGTCATGGAAGGATCGTAGCGCCGGTAGTCGCGGTCGTCGCGGGAGTTTTCGGCGACTCAGTAGGTTCTTAACCCCCGGTACTCGGGCCGAGGCACGCAATACTTCCGCGTCATGGAGCCCTCGGACACGACTGCTCGCATCGCGGAGCTTCTCCACGAAGCTGCCGAAACGCACCACGTCGTCTACCGGATCACCGACGGCGACGATCCGGACTGGGCCTCGTGGTACGCAGACTGGCTGCTCGATCTGTCGGAGCTTTCCGAGCTCATCGGCGCGCGGCCGATCCGGAGCCACCTCGTCCACGCCCTCGTCGACCTCGACCGGCAGTACACGGGGGAAGGACTGAGCGACCGCTGGGAAGACTGGTACGCGCCTAGGCTGGCGGGCCTGCTGGGCGTCAGCTAACCGGAGCAAGGCCGCGAGCGCGGCGACTCGCGGCGGTCTGGCGCCGCTGTGCGGAGAGCTCTGCCTTGCGCAGGCGCACATGACCCGGCGTCACCTCGACGGCCTCGTCCTGGCGGATGTACTCGAGAGCCTGATCGAGCGACAGCGGTCGCGGCGGGATGAGGCGAACGGTTTCGTCCGCGTTCGGCGCGCGCATGTTCGACAGCTTCTTCTCCTTGGTCGGGTTCACGTCGAGATCGCCGGAGCGCGCGTTCTCGCCCACGATCATCCCTTCGTATACGTCGACCCCGGGGCCGACGAAGAGCGAGCCCCTTTCCTGGAGGTTCAGCACCGCGAAAGAGGTCGTCTTGCCGCGGCGATCGGCGACGAGCGCGCCGGTGGATCGCGTTCGGAGCTCACCGAACCACGGCTCGAAGCGCTCGAAAACGTGGTGGAGGATCCCCGTCCCGCGCGTCTCCGTCAGGAACTCCGTGCGGAAGCCGATCAAGCCGCGTGCCGGAACGACGACGTCCATGCGCACCCAGCCGCTGCCGTGATTGACGAGCGCCTCGGTGCGTCCCTTGCGCAGCGCGAAGAGCTGCGTCACGACGCCGAGGTAGTCCTCTGGCACGTCGATAGAGACGCGCTCGACCGGCTCGTGCAGCACGCCGTCGACGTGTCGCGTCACCACCTGCGGCTTGCCGACCGTAAGCTCGAAGCCCTCGCGTCGCATCTGCTCGACGAGGATCGCGAGCTGGAGCTCACCGCGGCCCTGTACCTCCCACGTATCCGGCGACTCGGTCGGAAGAACGCGCAGCGAGACGTTGCCGATGAGCTCGGTGCGAAGCCGGGCCTCGACCAGGGTGGCGGTTACCTTGTCGCCGTCGAGTCCGGCAAGGGGCGAGGTGTTGATCCCGATTGTCACGGAGAGCGACGGCTCGTCGACCGAGATGACCGGCAACGGGCGCGGATCGTCTGGGTCGGCGAGCGTCTCGCCGATCGTCACCTCGGGGATACCGGCGACCGCGATGATCTCGCCCGGCCCCGCCTCTTCAGCCTCGACGCGGTCGAGCGCCTCGCTTACGTACAGCTCGGTCACCTTCGCGCGCTCGATCGTCCCGTCGGAGCGGCACCATGCGATCTGCTGCGCGCGTCGAATCGTCCCTTGGAGAACGCGGCAGAGGGCAAGCCGGCCAACGTACGGCGATGCGTCGAGATTCGTGACCAGCGCCTGCAGCGGATGGCCTTCCTCGTAAGTCGGAGCGGGAATGCGCTCCAGGATCAGGTCGAGCAAGGGCTGGAGGTCCGGCGCGAGCGCGTCCGGGTCGGGATCGAGTGAGGCTCGACCCGCCTTCGCGTTGCAGTAGACGATCGGAAACTCGATCTGGCCTTCGTCCGCGTCGAGGTCGAGAAAGAGCTCGTAGACCTCGTCGACGACCGCCTTGATCCTCGCGTCAGGCCGATCGACCTTGTTGACGACGAGGATCACGGGAAGCCGGGACTCGAGCGCCTTGCGGAGCACGAACCGCGTCTGCGGGAGCGGCCCCTCGCTCGCGTCGACGAGCAGGAGCACGCCGTCGACCATGGTCAGGCCGCGCTCGACCTCGCCTCCGAAGTCGGCGTGCCCGGGCGTGTCGATGATGTTGATCTTCGTCTTGCCGTACCGGACGGCCGTGTTCTTCGCGAGAATCGTGATGCCCTTCTCACGCTCGAGGTCCATCGTGTCGAGCACGCGCTCGCCGACGTCTTGGTTGGCGCGGAACGCCCCGGATTCCCAGAGCAGGGCGTCAACGAGCGTCGTCTTGCCGTGATCGACGTGCGCAACGATTGCGACGTTGCGGATCTCAGAGCGGATGGGCACGGTTCGGAGCGGAAGCGCCGTCTACCACTTGGAGCGTCGGCCGCGACGACTCGTGTAGACGAGTCGCGGCTGGGCCGTACGCAGACCTGCCTGCTCGAACTGCTCACGGTGCCCGAGCCGGTTCGCCGCACGGCTGGTCTCGGCTTCCTGGTCGGGGAGGACGAACGTGATGGCGATCCCACTGCGCCCCGCGCGACCTGTGCGTCCGGTGCGGTGGACGTATCCCTTGTCCTCCTCCGGCGGGTCGTAGTTGATCACGTGAGCGATGTCGTCGATGTCGAGACCTCGTGCTGCGACATCCGTCGCGACGAGAACCTGCACCTTGCCCGACTCGAACCGCCGGAGCGCACGTTGACGCTGCCCCTGGGAGAGGTCGCCGTGCATCGCAACCGCGTCTACTTGGTGGAAGGTCAGCTTCTTGACGAGCCGATCGGCGCCGCGCCTCGTCCGGACGAAGACGAGCGTGAGACCGTCGGTGGCCCGGATGTGGTCGACGAGGGTCTCGACCTTCGTGTCGGGGCTCACGGCGACGAAGCGGTGATCGATCTCACCCACAGCGCGGTCGGCCGGGAGATCCGCCTCGAAGCGCGAGGGGCTGCTCGTATACGCCCGGGCGAGCTCGCCGACCTCGCCATCGAGCGTCGCCGAGAAGAACATCGTCTGCCGGTTCCTCGGCAGGAGCCGCACGATCTTGTCGACCTGCGGCTTGAAGCCCATGTCGAGCATGCGGTCGGCTTCGTCGAGGATCAGGATGCGGACTGCCGAGAGGTCGAGAAGCTTGCGGTCGGCGAGATCTTGGAGCCGGCCGGGCGTCGCGACGAGGATGTTCGCGCCGCGGGCGCGATCTGCCTGGGTGCGAAGCGGCATGCCACCGTAGACGGCGGCGACCCGGAGGCCGTTCGCGGACGCGATCGCCGAGAAATCCTCGGTGACCTGAACTGCGAGCTCCCGGGTCGGGACGAGAACGAGCGCGCTCGGTCGCCGGTCGCCCTTGGTCGTACGCTCGACGATCGGGATCGCGAAGGCGAGCGTCTTGCCCGACCCGGTCGGCGACTTCGCGAGCACGTCGAGTCCCGCGAGCGCGTCCGGAAGGACGAGAGATTGAATCGTGAAGGGTTCGTGAATCGAGCGCGTTGCGAGCGCGTCTGAAACGCGCGCGGACACGCCGAGCTCACGGAAAGACTGCTGGGACAAAATTGTTCAACTCCTTATGTGACGTCGAGACTTGCCTACCTCGAACGCCCGAAGGAGGAACGAGAAGCTCATCTCACCGGCCGGCTGGATTGCCGACCGTCGCGCCAGGGTAGCAGTTGCAGGGATTTCGTTACTC
>JBBDMN010000045.1:0-1381 GCA_040878305.1 Gaiellaceae bacterium | reverse complement strand
GTTAGGCTTCGCGCCGCATGGCCGAGCCGACCCGAGACGACATCGACACTCTCGTCGGCCCCGCGACTCCCCACTTCGCGTACCAGCTGCGCGCGCGGGTGCGTGAGCTGATCGAGGATCTTCCCTCAGACCATCCGATGCGTCGCTACGGCGAGGAGAAGATGGAGCTGCTCGACCAGCTGGGGCACGCGTCCTCCCTGGCCGCCGACACTGCACCGGAGCCGCGCAGCCGGATCGGATGGGAGACGATCCCGTCCTCGGCGCCCGTATCTGACCCGCTACCTCGAGGCGAATGACGTTCGAAGGAGCCTCGATCCTCGTCACCGGAGGGTCGCGGGGGATCGGCAAGGCGATCGCGCTCCGCTTCGCCACGCTCGGCGCGCGTCGGGTCGCGATCGGGTACATGCGAGGCGATCAGGCAGCCGAGCAGACCGCCTCGGAGCTCACGGAGCTCGGCGCAGAGCCCATTGTCGTCCGCGGGAACGTCGCCTCCCAGCGGATCGCGCAGGAAGTGGCCGAGCTCGGCCCCCTCGACGTGCTTGTCCACGCGGCCGCGACAGGGGTGATGCGCCCGGCGCTCGAGACGGAGGACAAGCACTGGGACTGGACGCTCTCGGCCAATGCGCGGGCGCTCCTCTCGTTGGCGCGCGCCGCGGCCCCCTCGATGCCCGCCGGCTCGTCCATTCTCGGCATCTCCAGCCTCGGCTCGACCCGCGTCCTCGACAATTACACCCTCGTGGGAGTGTCGAAGGCGGCGCTCGAGGCACTCGTCCGCTACCTCGCCGTCGAGCTCGCGCCGCTCGGGATCCGTGTGAACGCCGTCTCCGCAGGCGTCGTGGAGACCGGCGCGCTCGAGCACTTCCCCAACAAGGACGCGATGCTCGAGATGGGGAAGCGGAACCCCGCCGGCCGGATCGTCACACCCGAGGACGTCGCCGCGTGCGTGACGTTCCTCTGCTCACCCGAAGCCGAGATGATTCGTGGCCAGACGCTCGTGATCGACGGCGGCTGGTCGTTGCTCGCGGCGCCTGCCGCGCCCTCGTAGAGGCGAGGCATGCCTCGCCTCTACGAGGAGCGCATGAAGCCCTGGCGGGCGGCGGAGACAAGCGCTACCGCCTCGGGAAAGAGCACCCGCATCGCGTCACGCAGCGCAATGGCCTGCGCGTCGGACGGACCATCGACGTGAATCTGGGACAGGGCCGCAGCGGTCAGCTCCACAGCCGTCGACAGCGTCAGCGTCGCGAACTGCTCGCGCTGCGCGTCCTGAACGGACTCGGCCTGCTTCTCGGCGAACTCGCGCAGGGCCCCGAGGAGCTCCTCGGGATCGCCGCTGCCGCCGAAGGGAAAGAATCCGCCGCCTTCCACAGGAGCATTGTAGGGG
>JBBDMN010000044.1:0-7262 GCA_040878305.1 Gaiellaceae bacterium | reverse complement strand
AGACGAACCGCGATCACGGACGCAGGGTCGCGTCCTCCGTCAATCGGATCGTGCTGGTCGAAGTCGGGCTTCCGCCCGTGCAGATAGTCCCCGAAGCCACACGACGGCACGTGCAGGTTGAAGAGACGCGCCGTCTCGGTGCCGTCGTTCCGGAACGAATGGACGATATCGGGAGGCACGAGGACGAGCGTCCCCGCCGAGGCACGGAGCGATCCTTCGCGAAGGGGAAACGTGAGCTCACCCTCGACGACGACGAAGCCGTCGACGTGGTCGTGATGGACATGCAGCTCGAGTCCCCGCTCGCCCGGGCCGTAGATCGTCTCGGTCATCGCAATCTCGCCGGCGTCCAGGAGCAGGGTCACTCTGCGTCCCGGGCGATCGGTGATCGTCTCGCCGTCTGCCGCCGCTCCGGTCCAGAGGAGGACGCTGCCGGGGTCGGCGCTGCTGTACTCGGGAAGCGGATGCTGGTCGAACGCCGCGCGCACCGCACGCAACCCCTCCTCGTCCCGGGCGGAATGCAGACCACGTACGAAGTCGCCGAACCCGTGACTCGGCACGTGGATGTCGAGAAAGTGCGCGGTCGAGTCATTCGTAACGCCGAACGTGTGCACGACCTCCGGCGGGACGTACACCCAGCTGCCCGGTCTCGCTTGCAGCTCACGGTCTTCGAGCCGGAACGTGAGCTCGCCCTCCAGGACGAAGAAGCACTCCGCATGCCGGTTATGGAGATGGAGGGGCGGGGTCTCGGAGCTCGGCTCCGCCCTGATCTCGGCGATCCCGATCTGGTCGAGGTCGGCAAGGAGCGTGACGCCGAGCTCGTCGTCACCGGCGATCCGCTCACCCTCTCTGGGCCGCAGGAAGTTCGGGTCCACGAGTCCGGAGCCTAACCATGGCCGGCTACGTCGAGCTCCATTGTCACTCCGCATATTCGTTCCTCGACGGGGCGTCTCAACCCGAGGAGCTCGCCGCGCGCGCCGCCGAGCTCGGCTACGAGGCGCTCGCGCTCACCGATCACGACGGCGTCTACGGGTCGCTCGAGTTCGCACACGCGGCGAAGTCCTTCGGAGTGCGACCGATCACGGGTTCGGAGGTCACGCTTAGCGGCGTAGGCTGGACGGAGCCGCACCGGCGTAGGCTCGACGGAGCCGGCCGGGGAGCGCAGGTGCCGGCTTTGCCGGCACCGAAGCGGGACAAGAGCGGAAGTGCCGGCTTTGCCGGCGCCGGAGCGGGAAGCGGGGGTTCGCACGTCACGCTCCTCGTCGAGACGAAGCGCGGTTACGCGAACCTCTGCCGATTGCTCACCGCGGCGCACGCGGGCACGCGCCGACCGGGGAGGGAGGATCGCGAACCGATTCCGCCCGCGGTGCCGCTCGAGACGGCCGCTGAGCTTTCCGAAGGCCTCGTCTGTCTCTCCGGCTGTGCGCGTAGGGGGCTCGCAACTCTCGACCCGAATGCGGCCACGCAACTCGCGCAGGCTTTCGGCCGCGACCGGTTTTTCGTCGAGCTCCAGCGCCCGTACGAGCGAGGAGACGTGCGGCGGAACATTCGTCTTCGCGATCTCGCAGAGCACCTCGGCGTCGAGACGGTGGCCACGGGCGACATCCACGCGCACCACCCACGACGCACTCTGCTGCAGGACGCCCTCGTGGCAATCCGCTGCCGAACCTCGCTCGAGGGCTGTGAGCCCGAGCGGCGCGGCAACCGGGAGAGCTTCCTGCGGCCGCCGGAGGAGATGCTCGAGCGCTTCTCCTTCGACCGCGCTGCCGCGGAGCGGAGCGTCGAGCTTGCCAGGAGGCTCGAGTTCGACCTGACCGAGGAGCTCGGCTACCGCTATCCCGACTTCTCGGAAGGTGAGGAGCCGGCGATCGGCCAGCTCTCGGCGATCTGCCACGAGGCGCTGGCCGATCGTTACCTACCAAGTAACAGACTGTTACTTGGCGAAGCGCGCGCTCGCCTCGAGGACGAGCTCCGGCTGATCGACGAGCTCGGGTTGGCAGGGTTCTTCCTTCTCCACCACGAGGTGCTCGAGCTCGCCCGCGAGGCCGCGCTCGAGGTGCGCGGGCGAGACTCGCCACGGCACTTCCTCCCACCGGGACGCGGGCGCGGCAGCTCGGTCGGCTCGATCGTCTGCTATCTCACCGGTCTCTCGCACGTCGATCCGGTCGAGAACGACCTCTCGCTCGGGCGCTTCCTGAATCGCGAGCTGGCCGCGGTGCCCGACATCGACCTCGACTTCCCGCGGGACATCCGCGAGAAGCTCATCGTCGCGGTCACCGAGCGCTACGGGCGGGAGCACGCGGCGCTTGTCGCGAGCTTCGCGACGTACCGCTCGCGAGGCGCGATCCGCGACGTGGGCAAGGCGCTCGGGCTCCCGCACGCCGAGCTCGAGCGGCTCGCACGGCTTTCGGACGGCTGGGATGCCCGCAAAGTCGGAGAGGAGCTCGAACGGCTCCCCGACGCCGAGCGCAAGCTCGGCTCGCGTCGCTGGCGCGCGTTCGCGTGGCTGACCGGGGAGATCGCAGGGCTCCCACGGCACGTCTCGCAGCACCCGGGCGGGATGATCGTCTCGACGCGCCCGCTCGTCGAGCTCGTTCCCGTGCAGCCCGCGGCGATGACGGGCCGCCAGCTTTGCCAGTGGGATAAGGACTCCTGCTCCGACGCGGGCTTCCTCAAGATCGACCTCCTTGGCCTCGGGATGCTCTCCGCGGTCGAGGACTGCGTCGAGCAGATCGCGCGCAACCACGGCGAGGTGATCGACCTCTCGCGGATCGCGTTCGACGACAGAGCGGTCTTCGAGGACATCCAGCGCGCGGACACGGTCGGCGCGTTCCAGATCGAGAGTCGCGCGCAGATGCAGAGCCTCCTGCGGACGAAGCCCGAGAACCTCGACGACCTCACCGTCCAGGTCGCGCTCGTCCGGCCGGGGCCGATTCAGGGAAAGGCGGTGCACCCCTACATCGATGCGCGGGAGCGGCTGCGCCGAGATCCCTCGTATGTCTGGCCCGTCGACCACGAGCTCCTGCGCGAGCCGCTGCGCTCGACGTACGGCGTCGTCGTCTTCCAGGATCAGGTGCTCGAGGTGGCGATCGCGCTCGCCGGGTTCACCGTCGGCGAGGCTGAAGGCTTGCGGCGGGCGATGAGCCGAAAGCGGAGCCATGACGCGCTCGAGGCCTATCGCGGACGATTCGTCGCCGGCGCCGCGACGAACGGCGTGGACGTTGAAACCGCGGACGGCGTCTTCGACAAGCTCGTCGGCTTCTCGGGGTTCGGCTTCCCGAAAGCGCACGCGGCTGCGTTCGGGTTGCTCGCGTACCAGTCCCAGTGGCTGCGCAGGCACTACGCCGCCGAGTTCCTGTGCGCCCTCCTGAACGCGCAGCCGATGGGCTTCTACCCGCCCGCGACCCTCGTTCGAGACGCGCAGCGGCGGAGGGTGGAGGTGCTTCCGCCCGACGTCAACCTGAGCGGCGCGCGCTGCACGATCGAAGCGGCGCCGACCGAGGTCAGGCTGAGCCCTGACCTCCATCCTGCTTCGGAACAAGGGGTCTGGCTTCAGCCAGATCCCCCGTCGAATGCCGTCCGCATCGGGATCGCGTACGTCCAGTCGGTAGCGGACGAGGACGCGGAGGCGCTCGTCGCGGAGCGAGATGCGAACGGGCTCTATCGCGACATCGCCGACCTCGCCCGACGGGTACCGCTCTCCCGTGACGAGCTCGAGGTCCTCGTCAAAGGGGGTGCATGTGACGGCTTCGACCGGCCACGGCGGGAGCTCCTATGGGAGCTCGGGCTCGTTCTCCGGCCGCAGTCGGTTCCCGGCACGAAGGGAGAGGCGAAGCAGCTCCCGCTCCCGCTCGAGCCGACGACCGAGACCCCCGCGCTCCGCGATCTGACCCGCTGGGAGCGCATGCTCGCCGACTACCGACACACCGGGCTCTCGGTCGGGACGCATCCGCTTTCGCTCCTCCGCCCACACCTGCCTCCGGGAACGCTTTCGAGCGCCGACCTGCTCGAGCAGCCGCACGGGCGCACCGTCGCGGTCGCGGGCATGGCGATCGCGCGTCAGCGGCCTTCGACGGCGAATGGCATCGTCTTCATGCTCCTCGAGGACGAGCACGGGCAGGTGAACCTGATCGTCCCTCCGGCCGTCTACGACCGGCATCGCGCAACCGTGCGCGGCGAGCCGCTCGTTCTTGCCCATGGCCGCTACGAGCGCGTCCAGGAGAACCGGAACGTGCTCGTCTCAGAGCTCGAGCCGCTCGGCCAGCTGGCGCGGGAAGCGGCAGAGAGCGATGCCGTCTGGGACTCGCTGCCGCGTGCGCATCACTTCGGGCATCGGTAACGGGAAAACGCGCTCCGTAACCTTCGAGCGTCGTTCCTGGAGACGGGATTAGATTACGACGCCTGTCACTCGTCGTCCGTACCTGGAACGTCTTCCACGGAAATGCGCTTCCTCCGCGCCGCCGGGGATTCCTCCAAGAGATGATCGAGCTCGTCTGTGGCGACGAACCCGATGTCGTCTGCCTCCAGGAGCTTCCGGTGTGGGGGATCTCGCGCCTCGAGCGCTGGAGCTCGATGCAGGCCTTCCCTGTCGTGGCCCGGGGCCCACGCGTTCCGCGCCGGATCGGCACGCCTGTCACTCGGTTGAACCAGGGCCTCTTCCGCTCTGCGTTCGTGGGACAGGCAAATGCTGTTCTCGTAGCGTCGTCCCTGGAAGCCGAGGACTGCGGACACACGCGCATCAGCGACCCGGGACGCGAGCGTCGAGTCGTCCAGGTCGTTCGCATCGCCAACAGATTGGTTGTCGCCAACCTGCACGCGAACCACGGCACCGACGTCGCGCGACTCGAGATCGAGCGCGCGCGTGCCTTCGTAGAGAATCTTGCTCCCGACGACATCGTCGTGCTTGCCGGAGACTTCAATCTCCCGGATATCCGTCTCGCCGGCTACTCCGAGCCGGCGACCGGGGTCGATCACGTCCTCGTCAGAGGCGCTCCTTCGTCTCCACCGGCGGAATGGCCACGCGAACGTCGCCTGCGTGAGCAGGTCGTGCTCTCGGACCACGCGCCGGTGGAGGTGACGATCGAATGACCAGTTTCTTTCGGTTGGAGAGGACAGGACCGGTCGCGATCTATAGGGTTGGAGCCAGATCGCCGTGGCTGGAGTGACCTTCGAGGGAATCGGCAAGGTCTATCCCGACGGAACCCGGGCCGTCTCGGGCATGGACCTCGAGATCGCCGACGGCGAGTTCATGGTGCTCGTCGGCCCGTCCGGCTGTGGCAAGACGACAGCGCTCCGCATGGTCGCGGGGCTCGAGGAGATCAGCGAGGGCGTCCTCAAGATCGGCGAACGGGTCGTGAACCGCGTGCCCGCCCGCGACCGCGACATCGCGATGGTCTTCCAGAGCTACGCGCTCTATCCGCACCTGACCGTCTACGACAACATCGCGTTCGGGCTGCGATTGCGAAAGACGCCGAAGGACGAGATCGACCGCCGGGTGCGCGATGCCGCCCGTGTCCTCGGGCTGGACGACTTCCTCGAGCGGAAACCGCGCGCGCTTTCCGGTGGACAGCGCCAACGCGTGGCGATGGGCCGTGCGATCGTCCGCGAGCCGCAGGCGTACCTGATGGACGAGCCCCTGTCGAACCTCGACGCGAAGCTGCGTGTGCATATGCGCGCGGAGATCGCCGGCCTCCAGAACAAGCTCGGTGTGACGACGATCTACGTCACGCACGACCAGGTCGAGGCGATGACGATGGGTGACCGCGTCGCCGTCATGCGCAAGGGCGACCTCCAGCAAGTGGCGCCGCCTCAAGAGCTCTACGAGCATCCGGTAAACCTCTTCGTCGGCGGCTTCATCGGCTCGCCGGCGATGAACATGGTCGAGGCAACGGTCGAGAGCCGGAACGGTGGGTTCGTCGCGCTCGTCGGCAGGCACGAGCTCTCGCTCGGGGACGAGATCCTGGCCGCACGGCCGGCGCTCCGATCCTACACGGGTCGCAAGATCGTCCTCGGGATACGCCCGGAGAGCCTGGAGGACGCCGCCCTCGAGCCGGACACTCCGGAAAGTGAGCGACTCCAGGGAGTCGTGGTCCTCCGTGAACCTCTCGGTTCCGAGATCGTGGCCCACTTCGTCGTGGACGCACCTCCGGCACTGACCGAGGACGTGCGCGAGCTCGCGCGAGATGTCGGTCAGGAGCGCGCCGTCCAGGCGGCCGAAGATGAGGGCGCGAAGGAGACGACGATGGTCGGTCGCTTCGGGCCTCGCTCACGCGTCCGGAGCGGCGACGTCGTGGATGTCGCCGTCGACACGGGCGCGATCCATCTGTTCGATCTGGACACGGGCCTCGGCATCTACACGGAAGCATGAGAGAGTCGTGAGGGAAACAGAGTCCAACTTCGGGGAAGGAGCATCAGGATGAGAAAGCAATGGCTCGTGTTCGCGCTCGTGGTAGGCGTGCTCGCGTTCGTAGCCGCGGGTTGCGGTGGTGGGGACGACGGAGGTGGCGGCGCCGAGGGCAGCGAAGACGTCTCGGGATCGATCTCGATCATGGCGATCTGGGCCGGTGAGGAGCAGGCGTCGTTCCAGGCCGTGATCGACGGCTTTACCGAGCTGTACCCGAACGTGTCGGTGAGCTACACATCGGGTGGGGACAACCTCGCGCCGCTCCTCTCGACCGCGGTCGAAGGCGGCAATCCGCCCGACATCGCGGCAGTCGGCCAGCCAGGGCTGATGGCGGGCTTCGCCGAGCAGGGCGCCCTCCAGCCGATCGACGACCTCCGCGACGCGATCGTCGAGGGCTTCGGCGAGTCCGTAGCCGACGTCGGCGCAATCGATGGGGCCCAGTACGGGGTGATGTTCAAAGGCGCCAACAAGTCGACGATCTGGTACAACGTCGCGTCCTTCGAGGAAGCCGGCGTCGAGGCGCCCGCGACGTGGGAGGAGCTCAGCGAGGCAGCGGGCACGATCAAGGCTGCCGGGATCACGCCCTACTCGGTCGGCGTCGACGTCGGCTGGCCGATCACCGACCTCTTCGAAAACGTCTACATCCGCAGCGCAGGGGTGGAGATGTACGACCAGCTGACGAGGCATGAGATTCCGTGGACCGACCAGTCGGTGAAGGACGCACTCGCGATCATGGCCGACATCGTCGGGGATCCAGGCAACCTGGCCGGGGGAACGGACGGCGCACTCCAGACGGAGATGCCGGATTCCGTCGCCAAGGTGTTCACCGACTCGCCCGAGGCCGCGATGGTGATCATCGGCG
>JBBDMN010000043.1:4129-7269 GCA_040878305.1 Gaiellaceae bacterium | reverse complement strand
CGAAGCCGGGCGAAACGGAGGGCCGCCGGGCGACCTCTTCGTCGTAGTCGACGTCTCGCCGTCGCCGCTCTTCGAGCGCCGCGGCTCGGACCTCGTGCTCGAGGTCCCCGTGACCTATGCGGAGGCTGCTCTCGGCGCGTCGGTGCAGATCCCGACTCCTGAGGGCCCCGTCTCACTCAAGATTCCTGCGGGAACCGAGAGCGGGAAGCTCCTGCGGGTCAAGGGTCGCGGCGCTCCGCATCTGAAGGGGAACGGTCGCGGGGATCTCCTCGCGCGCGTGAAGGTCTCGATCCCCAAGAAGCTCACGAAGGCCGAGAAGGAAGCGCTCGAGGGCTACCAGAAAGTCTCGCGTGAGAACCCGCGCGAGCGCTTCGCGGAGGCGAGATAGGGATGCCTGAGCGGCCCCGCTACATGATTTCCGTCGCGGCCGATCTCGTCGGCATGCACCCCCAGACGCTGCGGCTGTACGAGGCGAAGGGGCTCGTTCGGCCCGGGCGCACTCCCGGCGGCACGCGGCTCTACTCAGAGATGGACCTGGACCGGCTTCGGCTCATCCAGCGGCTCACGACGGAGCTCGGGCTCAACCTCGCGGGGGTCGACCAGGTGCTCCGGATGCAGGACGAGCTCAACCGGCTCCGGGCCAGGATGGAGAGAGTGGAACGCGAGCTCCGGGCCGAGATCGCCGAGGTTCACCGCTCCTACAAGCGGGAGCTCGTGGTGTACCGCCCTGCCCAAACACCGTCGAGGAGGTCGTAGGGGCCGGGCATGCCAGGCCCTCGCCAAAGGAGACCGATGGACTTTCAAAAGCTGACATTGAAATCGCAGGAGGCCGTCGCCGGCGCGCAGGAGCTCGCACGGCGCGCCGGCAACCCCGAGCTCACGCCCGATCACCTGACGGTCGCGCTGCTCGAGCAGGAGCTGCCGCGGACCCTTGTCGACCGCGCGGGCTACGGCGCAGCGGAGCTGCGCGCCGAGGCCGAGGCGCGACTTCGCAACCAGCCCACGATCTCCGGTGGAGCAGCTCAGCCGCAGGCCTCGGCCAGGTTCAGTCGTGTCCTCGACGGCGCCTTCGACGAGATGCGCTCACTCGGCGACGAGTACGCGTCGGTCGAGCATCTGCTCCTCGCGCTCGACGTCGTGCCGCGCGACACGCTGCTAGAGGCGCTCGAGGAGGTGCGTGGCGGCCAGCAAGTCACGTCGCAGGATCCCGAGGGCACCTACCAGGCACTCGAGAAGTACGGGCGCGACCTGACCGCACTCGCCGAGGCGGGGAAGCTCGACCCCGTCATCGGCCGCGACGAGGAGGTCCGGCGCGTGATCCAGGTTCTCTCCCGGCGGACGAAGAACAACCCTGTTCTGATCGGCGAGCCGGGGGTCGGCAAGACCGCGATCGTCGAGGGTCTCGCGCAGCGAATCGTCGCCGGCGACGTGCCCGAGGGACTGAAGGGCAAGCGCGTATGGGCGCTCGACGTCGGCGCGCTCCTTGCCGGGGCGAAGTACCGGGGCGAGTTCGAGGAACGTCTGAAGGCGGTCCTTGCGGAGATCCAGAATGCCGCGGGAGACATCGTCCTCTTCATTGACGAGCTGCACACGATCGTCGGCGCGGGCGCGGCGGAGGGTGCGGTCGACGCGGCCAATCTGCTGAAGCCGATGCTCGCCCGTGGCGAGCTCCGAGCGGTCGGCGCGACGACGCTCGACGAATACCGCAAGCACATCGAGAAGGACGCGGCGCTCGAGCGGCGCTTCCAGCCCGTCTTCGTCGGGGAGCCTTCGGTCGTCGACACAATCGCGATCCTGCGCGGGCTCAAGGAGCGGTACGAGGCGCACCACGGCGTCGAGATCCGCGACTCGGCGCTCGTCGCCGCGGCAGTTCTGTCCGAGCGGTACGTGAGCGACCGGTTCCTTCCGGACAAGGCCATCGACCTCGTCGACGAGTCCGCCTCGCGCCTGCGTATGCAGATCGACTCGTCGCCCGTCGAGCTCGACGAGGCCGAGCGCCGCGCGCGCCAGCTCGAGATCGAGCTCGCCGCCACGGCGAACGAGAGCGAGGGCGTGCGGGCGCCGGTCGAGCGCGAGCTCGCGGAGGCGAAGTCCGTCCGCGACGAGCTCGCCGCGCGCTGGTCGCGCGAGAAGGAGTCGCTGCAGCGAGTCGCCGAGATCAAGCGGCAGATCGACGAGCTGCGCATGGAGGCCGAGCGTGAGGAGCGCCAGGGGAATCTCGCCCGGGTTGCGGAGATCCGGTACGGGCTCCTCCCCGACCTCGAGAACGAGCTCGCCGAGCGCGAGCAGCCGGCCGCTGCGCCGATGGTGAAGGAGGAGGTCGACGAGGACGACATCGCCGCGGTCGTCGCGGCCTGGACGGGGATCCCGGTCTCGCGCCTCCTGGAAGGCGAAGTCGAGAAGCTCATCCACATGGAGGATCGGCTCCACCAGCGCGTCGTCGGCCAGGAAACGGCGGTCGAGGCGGTGTCGAACGCTCTTCGCCGGGCACGTTCCGGGCTCCAGGACCCGAACCGGCCGATCGGCTCGTTCGTCTTCCTCGGGCCGACCGGTGTCGGCAAGACCGAGCTCGCCCGCGCGCTCGCCGAGTTCATGTTCGACGATGAACGGGCGCTCGTGCGGCTCGACATGTCGGAGTATCAGGAGCGGCACACCGTCGCCCGGCTCGTGGGTGCCCCGCCCGGATACGTGGGTTACGAGGAGGGCGGCCAGCTGACCGAAGCCGTGCGGCGGCGGCCGTACGCGGTGCTTCTCCTCGACGAGATCGAAAAGGCGCATCCCGAAGTCTTCAACACGCTCTTGCAGCTGCTCGACGATGGCCGTCTGACCGACGGCCATGGCCGCACCGTCGACTTCCGCAACACCGTCGTGATCATGACGTCGAACATCCGCTCCCCCGAGGAGTTGCAGGAGCGGTTTCGCCCTGAGTTCCTGAACCGGATCGACGAGATCGTCGAGTTCGAGCCGTTGACGCGCGAGCAGCTGTCCGAGATCGTGGAGCTCCAGCTCGGCCGCCTTCGCGAGCGCCTCACCGAGCGGAGAATCGAGCTCGAGGTCACGGATGCCGCGAAGGAGCTGGTCGCCGAGGTGGGCTGGGATCCCGCGTACGGAGCCCGCCCGCTCAAGCGTGCGATCCAGCG
>JBBDMN010000043.1:0-4029 GCA_040878305.1 Gaiellaceae bacterium | reverse complement strand
TCCGCCTGTCCTCGCTCTGGCGGAGCGCCGTAGATGAAGAGGACGAGCTCTTCCGATCCTGCGTTCCGCAGCTGCAGGATCGTCCCCACTTGAACGACGAGCACGCTGCCGGAAGCCAGCTCGTGGCGCTCGGGCGGCTCGCCGAGATCGACGGTCAACGTCCCGTCGAGCACGACGAATACCTCTTCCTGCACGGGATCCTTGTGCCGCTTCCCGCGCGCGCCGGGCGGGTACCGCCAGATGTTCGCGCGGGACCGGGTCATCGCGTCGGAGAGCCCCGCGACCGTCCGCGGATCGTCGTCGCTACGCGAGACCCACTCGAGCTCGGGCTGCCGAAAGATCGTGTATCCCACGGCCGCAGTATCTCTCACGAACCAGACCGCGGCTGTTCTGCTGCGACGCGCGGGCGTACGATCCGACCGATCATGTCCACGGCCATCGTCGGTCGGGACGCGGAGCTCGCGTCCGTCCAAGACTTTGTCGCCAGCGTCTCCGACGGAGCGGCGGCTCTCGTGCTTCAGGGCGAGGCGGGAGTGGGGAAGACGACGCTCTGGACGGAGGGAGTTACCCAAGCCGAGGAACAGGGACTTCGGGTGCTCCAGGCCCGGCCCGCCGAGAGCGAGACCACGTTCTCGTTCTCGAGTCTCGGCGATCTGCTCCAGCCGGTCGTCAACGAGGCGCTCGCAGCGCTCCCCGATCCCCAGCGTCGTGCACTGGGGCTGGCGTTGATGCTCGAGGACGTCGAGGGTCCGCCGCCCGACGGCCGCGCGATCGGCGTCGCCGCCCTGAATGCTCTGCGGGCGCTCGCAGCGGCGACGCCGCTCGTGGTTGCGATCGACGACGTTCAGTGGCTCGACGCCGCATCCTCGGGAGCGCTCGCGTACGCCGCGCGGAGACTGCGCACGGAGCAGCTGGGCGTGCTGATGTCGCGTCGGCTGGCGCTGGAGAGCAGCCTCGTCGGCGAGTTGCGGCGATCGCTCTCCGCCGATCGCTTCAGCGACGTCCACGTCGGCCCGCTGGAGATGGGCGCGCTCCACCGCGTCGTCCACGAGCATCTGGCGGTCGCCTTGCCGCGGCCTCTGCTCACCGAGGTACACGAGGCATCGGGTGGCAACCCCTTCTACGCCCTCGAGATCGTGCGAATGCTTCGCCGGACCGGGATCTCGGTGGAGGCCGGCCAGCCTCTCCCGCTACCGGAATCCCTGCTCGACCTCGTCCACGGAAGGCTGCTCGCGCTTCCGCAGGCGAGTCGTGAGCACCTGCTCGCCGCCGCGGCGCTCTCGCACCCCACGGTCGCGCTTGTCGAGGCCGCGTCCGGCGTGAGCCGAGACGAAGGACTCGGGCCGGCGCTCGAGGCGCGCATCGTGCAGCTGGACGGCGACCAGATCCGTTTCACGCACCCGCTGCTCGCGGCGGGCGCGTACGAGACAGCGGATCCCCTTCGTCGCGCGGAGATGCACGCACGTTTGGCCGAGCTCGTGGACGACGCGGAGGCGCGGGGTCGACACCTCGCCGCCTCCGTCAGCGAGCCGGATGAGGCTGTCGCGACCGCGCTCGAGGAAGCCGCGGAGCACGCGCGGGCGCGAGGAGCCCCGCGGGAGGCCGCGCTCCTACTCGACCGGGCCCGCGAGCTGACACCCTCCGGTCGGCCCGAGGCGGCACTCCGCCGGGCAGTCGATGCCGCCTACCTGCACTTCGAGTCGGGGGATTCGCCCAGAGCGGAAGCGCAGCTCCAGGACGTGATCGGCCGGCTCGGTCCCGGCAGCGATCGCGCCAGGGCGCTGGTTCGTTTGGCGCGTGTTCGCTCGTACGAGGCGCAGGCCGAAGCCGCTGACCTCTTCCTCCAAGCCGTGGACGAGGCGGAGCACGACCACGGCGTTCTCGCGGTCGCGCACGAAGGTGTCGCCGCCTGCCTGTTCCGGCTGCGAGAGCGGCTCGACGACGCCGTGGAGCACGCCCAGCTCGCAGCCAAGCTGGCCTTCGAGCTCGAGGACGAGGCGCTCGCCGCGGAGGCATTCGCCACGATGCTCTTGCCCGAGACGCTGCTGGGACGGGAGACAGCACGCGCAACGGCGGACCGGGCCCTCTCGCTCCAGGACGCCGCGAAGAACCGCCGCGTTTTGGCGCAGCCCCTCTTCAACGTCGCCGTGCACTGGTGGTGGACCGACGCTCTCCAGCAATCCCGTGCGGCGTTCCTCGAGATGCTGCAGCGCTCGCGCGAGCTCGGGGATGAGAGCTCGCCTCCCTACGTGCTCGTCCTCCTGGGTCAGGTCGAGTGCGTGCTGGGCGAGCTGGAGAGCGCCCTGGAACGGGCACTGGAAGGGCGGGACCTCTCGGAGCAGTCGGGACAGCACACCCTCTTCGCATATCACCTGGCGCTCGAAAGCCTCGTCGAAGCGCAACGTGGCCGAGTGGAAAGGGCGAGAGCAGCCGCGCGTGCTGCGCTCGAGCGCGTTCCCGAGACCGGAGGTCGCCCGGCGGAGTTGATGGCGACAGCGGCGCTCGGGCACCTCGCGCTCGCGCTGGGGGATCCCGCCACAGCAGTTTCGCGGCTCGAGCCGATGGTCGCCTACGTCCGGCTGGAGCGGATCAACGAGCCGGCTGCTGTCGGCTTCGTCGTCGACGGGATCGAGGCGCTGATCGAGCTCGGCCGAAGGGACGAGGCCGCCGAGGTGCTCGGCTGGTACGAAGGGAACGCCCAGCGGCTCGGGCGGGCCTCGGCGATTGCCGCCTGCGCGCGCTGCCGCGGGTTTCTCGCAGCGGGTGAGGGGAGGATCGACGATGCCGCCGCCTCGTACCGGGAGGCGCTCGAATGGCATGAGCGGGTGGAGATTCCGCTCGACCGCGGCCGGACGCTGCTGGCCCTCGGCGTCGCGCAGCGCCGGGCAAAACGTCGGAGTGATGCGCGGCAGACGCTGGAGGAGGCCCTCGGCATCTTCGAGCGGATGGGTGCCGCGCTCTGGTCCGAGCGCGCTCGCGCCGAGCTACGCAGGATCAGCGGCCGTGCGGCCGCGCCCGGAGCGCTCACTCCGGCCGAGGAGCGGATCGCAGCCCTCGTCGCGGAGGGAAAGACGAACCGTGAGGTCGCGGCGGCGCTCTTCCTGTCGGAGCGCACGGTCGAAGGCCACCTTTCCCACGTGTACGGGAAGCTGGGAGTCCGCTCCCGCACGGAGCTCGCCCGGGAGCTGGCATCCCGGGCAACACGCGTGGCCAACGGGTCAAACACGGGGGATTCCCCCGTTTCACCAGCTCCCTCCGCTCCTTAGCCTCTATCCAGGTGGCCATGAGGGTCACCAGGAGCAGAAGGAGAACGAGCGATGACCCCGAGAATCCTGATCATCACCGCGGTGGCCGCCACTGTCGTGGCCGTTGCAGCACCAGCTGCCTGGGGCGACAGCTGGGGTTCCGACCGGCAGGGGCATGCGGACTTCTGGAACTACGACGCCCAGACCGCCAAGAAGACGACGAACTCGTCTCCCAACGTCGCGCCGCAGGATCTCGCGGCGCTCTACTCGACGTCGAGAAGCGACGTGTCGGTTCCGATCGGGTCTCCGGACGTCATCGACCGGGCCGTCGCGGCGAGGCAGAACGACCTTTCGACGATGCTCGACTCTCGTGAGCGAGCGCTCGGGCCCAAGCCGAGCGAGTCCTCGACTCCGATGCTCGACGCCCGCGAACGCGCGTTGACCGAGAAGCGGGAAGTCCAGCTCGGTTCCGGTGCGTCCGCCGACGCGTTCGAGCGTGCGGTCGCGGGGCGCGGCAGCACGATCGACCGGTTCGTCGCCAACGACAACCGGTTCCGGATCGATCCTTCGAACAACCCCGGGAGGGTGACCGTGTCCGCCTCCGGCCGTGAGATCGAATGGCCTCAGATCGGGATCGGGTTCGGTGTCGGGATCGTCCTGATCCTCGGCCTCCTGCTGGCCGTGCGGACGACTCGTCACCGGCCGCTCGCCCACTGATCGTTGCGCCGAAAAGTCCGACGCGCTTACGCCTACGCCGAAAAGTCCGACGCGCTTACGCGACGGA
>JBBDMN010000042.1:0-1388 GCA_040878305.1 Gaiellaceae bacterium | reverse complement strand
CGAGCGTCATCCCCGCCGCGAGCGCCGCGAAGAACGCGTACTGGTGGAAGAGACCTCGTAGCTGGGGTGTCGACGGGAGCTCCATCGGGAGATTGTGCCGGGTCAGCCTAGGGCGAGGTCGCGCAGCGCGGTCAGATCCGGCTCGCTCATGTTCGCGAGCGTCTCGAGCGCTCGGACGTCGTCCTCTACCTGCTCGGGACTCGTCGCCCCGAAGAGGACGCTTGCGACACGGGGATTCGAGAGCGCGAACGCGATCGCGAGCCGGGCTGGAGTCGTGTCGAGCTGGTCGGCAAGCAGCTGAAGACGCTCGCCGATCCGGAAGACCTCCTGCCGCCGCGGATCCTCGCGCGACCCGGCCAGTCGTCCGGTTTCCTCGCGCGCGTACTTCCCCGTCAGCGCCCCGTTGGCTAGCACGGCCGAGGCGACAATGCTCGCGCCCGTGGCCTCCAGCGCTTCGATAGTCGCCTCATCCTCGACGACCTGCGGGTACGAGAGGCTGTACGCGAGCTGGGCGGCACAGGGCCGCGGTGAGAGTTCAGCAGCCTCGCGGATCAGTTCGGCGGGCCAGTTGAGGACACCCCACGCCCTCACCTTTCCGGAGGCGATCAGCTCCCCCATGGCGCCGACCACCTCGGGCACCGGCACGCTCTCCGGCGGCCTCTCCGAGTAGACGAGGTCGAGGTAGTCGAGCTTCATCCGCGTCAGCGAGCCGTCGAGCTCCTGGGCCGAGGTCTGCTGCGGCCAAAACTCCCACCAGAGCTTGTTGGCCACTCGCACGTCGTCCCGCTTCCAGCCCGAGGAACGAAAGAGCTCGCCGAAGACCACCTCGGAGTAGCCGGTCGGAAGCGGCGCGGTGCCGGTCTCGTCGTCGTAGCGCGCGTCGTCGAGGAAGTCGATCCCGTGCTCCCGCGCCGCAGCCATGACAGCGACTCCGGCCTCTCTGGGAATGCGCTCAAAGGTGCGCCAGGAGCCGACCGACAGCGCAGAGACCTCGATTCCCGATGTGCCGAGCGGTCTGTGCTCCATCCGCTACTGCGCTAGACGGACGAGGCGCCTGAGCTCGCTGGGCGGGCCGAGTCGTCTGGCAGGACGGCTGTCCGCCGCACGGAGCTCGAGCGCGAAGCGGTATCTCCTCTCCGGGCTGTAGATCGGACACGGATCCCGGCGACACGGCGTCATCGAGAGCCGTCGCACGCGCTTCCCATCCGCGTCGAAGAAGACGATCGTGAGCGGGACGAGGGTGTTCTTCATCCAGAAGCCGCCGCTCTCGACTTCTGCGAAGACGAACAGCATGCCGTCCGCCGGCGCCTTCCGGCGGAGCATGAGCCCCCGCGCGCGGCTCGCAGACGTGAGCGCGAGCTCGGGATGGAAGGACACGCCGTCGAGCG
>JBBDMN010000041.1:0-1398 GCA_040878305.1 Gaiellaceae bacterium | reverse complement strand
CCGTTCGCCTTGACCGTGACCATTCCGCCTCCGGCCGAGGCCTCGACGATCTCGCTCGCCGCCTCCTCCTGGGCCTTCGCGAGGCTCTCCTGCATCTTCTGCGCCTCGCGGAGCATCTTGTTCATGTCGAAGCTCATTCGTCAGTCACCTCTCGGGCGTCGAAGGTCTCCTTGAGCGACGAGATCCAGCTCTCCTCGGAGAGCGGCTCGTCGTCAGCGTGCGGTTCTCCCGCGGCCTCGCCGGCCTCGAGCACGACCGCCAAGTGGCGGCCGGTCACCTCGTAGAGCGCGTCGCGAAGCAGGCCGATGTTCTGAGGCTCTGAGATCTGCTGGCGGTGGAAGTCGTTTCCCGATGGGAACTCGACGGTGAGCGTATCGCCTGCGAGCTCGGTCGGTGTGGCCTCGGCGAGCAGGCTCGCGACGGGAATCGAGCGCTCGCGGACAGCTTCGACGACGCTGCGCAGCCACGCGTCTGCCACCTGTTCCAGCTCGAGATCCGGTGCCGCAGCTGGTTCCTCGACTCGAGCAGTGGGTGCGGGCACAGGCGCTGCGGCGACCGGTGCCGCGACGGACGTCTGTGAGCCACCCGCTGCCGGACCCCGGCTTTCGAGGAGCTCGACCCGATGCGCGAGCGACTCGCGCTGGAGGTCGGCGTGCGGCCGCGTCACCTTGACGATCGCGAGCTCGAGCGGGAGACGCGGATCGCTTCCTTGCCGCATGTCCTCGACGGCCACGGCGAGCAGGTCGATGAGCCGGAGCACGGTCGGCTCGGGCAGCTGGTTCGCCTGCTGGCGGAGGAGCTCCTTCGTCTCCTCCGTGACGGGCAGCGACTCCGGGACGTGGCCCATGTGCTGGACGAGCAGGAGATGCCGCAGGTGCTCGAGCAGATCGAGAACCAGGCGGCCGAGATCCTGGCCCTGCTCCGCGAGCTCCTCGATGAAGACGAGTGCTCCCGCGGTGTCGCGATCGACGATCATGTCGCCGAGCCGAAGGAGAGAATCCTCGTCGACGGCGCCGACGAGCTGGAGGACCGCCTGCGCGTCGACCGACCCGTTCGTGGCCGCGGCCAGCTGGTCGAGCGTCGAGACTGCGTCCCTGAATGAGCCGCGCGCGCTCCGCGCAATCAGCGAGAGGGCCGAGTCCTGCGCCTCGATGCCCTCCCCGTCCGCGACTCTGCGCAGCAGCGTCACGATCTCGGACAGCCGCGGCCGCTGGAAGACGAACGTCTGGCAGCGGGAGCGGACGGTCGGGATCACCTTCCCGAGGTCGGTCGTGCAGAAGACGAAGAGGAGGTGGGGCGGAGGCTCCTCGATCAGCTTGAGCAGGGCGTTCCAGGCAGCGTCGGTGAGCTGGTGCGCCTCGTCGAGGATGTAGACCTTGTAGCGCCCCTCGACCGGCT
>JBBDMN010000040.1:0-7412 GCA_040878305.1 Gaiellaceae bacterium | reverse complement strand
GCGTGCGTGCCGCGCAGCTCCCGCTGGAGACGGATGAAGAGCGCTTCGAGGGCGAGCGAGGGGTTGAGGTTGAACTCCTCGAGGGCGCGCCAGGCCTCGCGCGCGGCTTCGGCCGCGTGGAGCGGGCCGTCTCCAAGATCGCGGGAGACGTCCTCTCGCAGCTCGTCGAGGCGATCGGCGTTGACCGCAGTCGATTCGGCTCCTGCCGAGACGACCACGAGATCCCGGTACCACGCCTCGAGCGCCTCGAGCCCTGCGAGCAGCTCCTCGCGCTCGGCGCCACGTTGCGCGCGGCGGACGCGCTGATCGGCCTCCCGCGTGGGGAGGTCGAAGTCCTCGATCGCTGCTTGCTCGCGCTCCTTCGCCTCCTGTCCGCGCTCGTCGGCGGCTGCGAGCAGAGCGGAGGCGGCGTCGCCGGGCTCGAACGCGGGATCGGTGTAGGCGGCGCGCGCGACCGTGATCAGCGACTCTCGCCGATCGGCCGCGGCGGGATCGAGCAGCCGACGCGCGCGGTCGAGCCGCCCGGCGGAAGCGCGGGAGAGGGCGCGGATCTCCTCCTCGCTCCGCTCAGGAGCCCGCTCGGCAATCCACTCCCGCACCGCGCGCTCCGAGAGCCGCCGGAAGGGCACGAGCTGGCAGCGCGAGAGAATCGTCGGCGGCAGCGGGCCGAGCTCGCTCGCGACGAGGACGATGACCGCATACGAGGGCGGCTCCTCGAGATCCTTGAGGAGAGC
This sequence comes from Gaiellaceae bacterium, assembly GCA_040878305.1. Lineage (GTDB taxonomy): Bacteria > Actinomycetota > Thermoleophilia > Gaiellales > Gaiellaceae > GMQP-bins7. The sequence continues at coordinate 6,678 of JBBDMN010000040.1, read as the reverse complement.
GTCCGCAGCGTCCTCGTTCATCCGCTGCGCGTCGAGCACGAGGTAGACGCGACGGTCGGCCTCGAACGGGCGCATGTGCAGGTCGTGGCGGAGCGCACGCACGTCGTCGATGCGGATCATCTCGCCGAGCGGCTCGAGGATGTACAGGTCGGGGTGCGTTCGCGCCTGGACGCGCCGCTCGTCGCCGAGGAGCGCCGCGGCGAATGCGAACGCGGCGGTTCGTTTCCCGACCCCCGCGGGGCCGTGGAGGACGTAAGCATGTGCCGGCTCCCCCGTAAGCGAGGCTTCGAGCAGACGCTTCGCCTCGAGCTGCTCAGGCACTGACGCGAAGTGCTCCATACACCTCCTCGGCGAGCTCGTCGGCCGGGCGGGTGCCGTCGAGGACGACGATGCGCTCGGGAAAGCGTGCTGCAAGCTCGCGGTAGCCGGCGTCGGCGCGCGCGTGGAAGGCGTCGTCCTCGCGCTCGAGCCTGTCGTGCTCGCGGTTGAGGCGGCCGGCGATGTCGGCGGGATCGAGAAGCAACAAGAACGTGCGGTCAGGCAGGAGCCCGCCGACGGCAGTGAGATTGAGGTCGAGCACGCGTTCGAGCCCGAGGCCGCGCGCGACTCCCTGATACGCGACCGACGAGTCGACGTAGCGATCGCAGATGACCGCGGCGCCTCGCTCGAGCGCGGGCCGAATCACCTCGTGAACGTGCTGCGCCCGCGACGCCGCGTAGAGCAGCGCCTCGGCCCAAGGCTCGACGTGACCGCCGTGCAGGACGAGCTCGCGGATCCGCTCGCCGAGCTCGGTACCGCCGGGCTCGCGGGTCGCGACAACCGTCTTTCCATCGGCCTCGAGCCGCGCCGACAGGAGCTCCGCCTGCGTCGTCTTGCCGGAACCGTCGAGCCCTTCGAAGGAGACGAACATCGGCAGCCATCCTAAGGCGAGGGCGAGAACGCCACGCTCACCTCTTTACAGTGCCTGGCACTGTAAAGATGGAAAGAGTGCGCCGATCGGTGCACAGGCGGCCCGTCTCGATCGGACACCATCCGTAGGATGCGGCCCGTGCGCGTGGTCGTCACAGGCGGTGCCGGGTTCATCGGATCCCACGTCGTGGACGCACTTCTCGCCCGCGGAGACGAGGTCGCGATCGTCGACTCGCTTGCCACAGGAAAGCGCGAGAACGTGTCCGAGAAGGCCGTGCTTCATATCCACGACGTCCGCGAGCCCCTCCACGACATCTTCGACGAGGTGCGGCCCGAGGCGGTCTTCCACCTCGCCGCGCAGGCCGACGTCCGCGTCGCAGTCGAATACCCAATCGAGGACGCCGAAGTGAACGTGCTGGGAACGATCCGCGTCCTCGAGGCTGCTCGCCGGCACGGCGCCCAGGTCGTCTTCAGCTCGACCGGCGGCGCCATCTATGGCGAGTGCGCCGAGCCCGCCGGGGAAGATGCTCCCCTCAGCCCGCTCTCCCCGTACGGAACCTCGAAGCTTGCCGGGGAGGAGTACCTCCGGATGTACAACCGGCTGTACGGGACGATCCACGTCGCTCTCCGCTTCGGGAACGTCTACGGGCCGCGACAGGATCCGCACGGGGAGGCAGGAGTCGTCGCGATCTTCCTCGGCGCCCTCGCGGACGGACGACAGGCCAGCATCTTCGGCGACGGCACACAGACGCGCGACTACGTCTACGTCGGCGACGTCGCTCGTGCAACTGTCTCCGCGCTCGGCCAGGAGGGTGGAGTGTTCAACATCGGCACGGGACAAGAAGTTTCCGTTGTCGAGCTCTACGCACGCTGCCGCCAAGCCGCGGGCTCGGACGTCGAGGCGACGCACGCCCCTGCGCGCATGGGAGAGCTCCAGCGGAGCTCGCTCGATCCAGGCCGCGCGGCGACCGAGCTCGGCTTCACGCCGATGGTCGATCTGGACGACGGTCTCCAGGCGACCTGGGACTGGGTTCAGGGCCAGCGGAAGGAGTAGCGCCGCTCCGCGCGAATCGATTTCGCGCGTGGATCACCCGCTCGCCGCCCCCGATGCACTCGTCCGGCCTTGGCGTCTCGCCGCGTTCGTCGCGTGCGGGATCGCGGCCTTCGAGCTCCTCCTCCTTCTCGTAATCGGCGGCGGAGCGCTCGTGCAGACGGTTTCCGATCGTGTCCAACTGGCCGCGCGAGATCACGCGCTCGCCCCCGGCGCCACGTCGAAGCCAACCCCCGCCTCGCGAAAGGCGACACCGACCGCAGCGGCGAAGACTCCGCGCGGCCGAACCGTCGTCATGGTCCTGAACGGAAATGGGAGAACGGGCGCGGCCGCGTCCGCAGCATCGCGAGTCCGCAACAGCGGCTACCGCATCGGAGCCGTCGGCAACGCACCGCGGATCGACTTCGCACGCAACCTAGTCATGTTCCGGCCCGGGTTCGCGGGCGAAGGACGCCGACTGGGACGAGATCTCGGCGTCAAGCAGGTCGGCCCGCTCGACGGGATCCGCATCCGCGATCTCGGTCGCGCCCACGTCGTCTTCATCCTGGGCGCCTAGCCCGACTCCGCATGGCTGCCGTGCGCTTCTGCTCGGTTTGCGGCACGGAGCTCGAGTCGTCGCCGCCGCTCACGTGCGAGGCGTGCGGCGTCAGTCACTGGCGCAACCCGAAGCCGTGCGCGAACGCCGTCGTCGTCGACCGCGGCAAGGTGCTCCTCGTCCGGCGCGCGCGTGCGCCGTGGGAGGACGCGTGGTGCTCTCCCGGCGGCTTCTGCGAGATCGGCGAGCACCCGATCGAGACCGTGGAGCGCGAAGTGCTCGAGGAGACGGGACTGCGCATCGCCGTCATCGGCTACATCGGGGTCTGGGTCGACCCCTACGCGGACGAGCCCGGTGAAGAAGACGTCGACGTCATCAACGTCGCCTACTACCACGCGATCTCGGTCGGCGTAGATGGCGGCTGGGTGGATGACGGCGAGGTGCGCGAGGTGCGTTGGTTCACGTGGGACGACCTGCCGTCCGAGCTCGCGCCCCCGGGAACGCTGACGGAGGTTCTCGCCGCTGCACGCCGCGCGCACGAGGACGGAAGCGCGGTCACCTCACTTCCGGACCGCCCGGTCTAACCGCGGTCAGCCAGGCTCGCAGGCGCCGTTGTTGACGGCGTCGCGAGCGATGTCGAGCGCGCCGCCCTCGATCCACTGATCCCCGGCCGGATCGAGCGTGTACGCGGTGTTGAGGAAGCCGTACGCGGCACACATGTTCCCGAGCTCCCGGAACTCGTAGAACCCGAGCACGTACCAGGTCTCGGGATTCTCAGGCTGCAGCTCGACCACGCGGACGTAGCGACGCTCGGCTGCTGTGTGGAAGTTGCGGCGCTCGGAGATGCGAGCGAGCGCGAGCAAGGGATCGACGGACAACGGGTTGAAGAAGCGGGCCCAGAGCGCCTGGTCGCGCGCTCGCTGGAAGTCACCGTCGTCGAGCGCTTTCGTCGACTCTCGCAAGCTCCGGTCGGCGAGCCGCGGAGAGCTGAACGAGACGAGCACGGCGAGCACGAGCAAAACGGCGCCGACCCCGAGCACGGGCCGGCCACGTCGCTCGCCGGCACGTCGACCCGCCGCTGCGAGAACGCCGAGCGCCGCCATCGTCGGAGAAGTCACGGCGAGGAAGTCCCAGTCGTAGTCGACAAGCGCGTGGAGCAGGTAAGCGGCCGGGACCGCGACGAGCGCGACGGCGGCAGCCCTCTCCCCGCCTTCGAGACGCCGAAGCGCGCCGGCGCAGACGGCGAGAGCCGCAAGGACGAGCGCAAGGAAGAGCCCGAACGCGACGACACCGCCGTCGGCGAGCTGCTGCAGCGGCACGCTGTGCGGTTGGACGACGTTGCGCGCGTCCGTGCGATAGCGCTTCCTCGCGATCTCGAACGTGCCGGCCCCGGCTCCCTCGGGTGCGTGACCGACATAGACGTCGACGGCCTCGTTCCACCAGCACCAGCGATTGCTCAGGTCGAGCGAGCCGAGGCGGCTCGGATCGTTCACGACTTCCGAGCAAGACGAGTCAGCCGAGATCGAGCTCTCGACGGTGAAGACGAGTCCTACGAGCGCCGCGGTGACACCGAGGGCGGCCACGGCGACGACCGCTTTCGCAACGCTTTTCCTGACCTGCGCACCGAGCTCACGCCGTGCTCCGAACGCCACCACGGCGGCGACGAGCAACGCGCCGGCGAGCGCGAGGATGCCGAGGATCGCGCCGTCCGCAACGCGGTCGGAGCGCTCGGCGACGTCCTCGACGAGCGCCGGCCGCGTGAATGCCCAGCCGGCGACGAGCGCCGCCGGGATCGCGGACGCCGCGAGCAGGAGCCCGCCTTCGGCGCGCTCCTCCGAGAGCGCCAGCCAGAGCACCACGACGGCAAGGCCGGCGACGACACCAACCCGCGAGAGCGTGAGCAGCAGCGAGAGGGTCGCGAGGTACACGAGGAGCCCGCCGGCGACCCGCGCGCTGAGCCGATGACCCCGTGACGCACCGAGCCACAGCCCTAGCGCCAGCGCGATGTCCGCGAGCAGCGCGAGCGCGTTCCAGTAGCCGACGGGCTCGCGCAGCCGCGCGACCCGGTCTCCCCCCGGATCCAGCGAGGGGATCGCCTTCGCGACGAGCGCCCAGGTGAGGACGACCCCGGTGACGAGCGAGAGCATGGACGCGCCAAGACGAGCCGAGAGCCGGCCTCCTGCTCCGGCCAGCACCACCCCGAGCCCGAGGAAGGCTGCGAACGCGACGCTCTTGTTGAACGACTCCCAGCTCCGGTCGGGAACGATCGACCAGGCAACCGTGGCGCCGGTCCACGCGACGAGCAGGAGCAGCGCCAGGACGAGTGCTGCGCCCGCGCGTCCGACGCGAGCCGACGCGAGCCAGCCGAAGGCGCTTGCGACCATGGCGCCGCCCAGCAACACAACAGCGGCGCCCCCCGCAGGGAGGATCCCGTCGACGTCGGAGCCGTCCCCCGCGAACACGGCCGCAAGGAGCGCCGATCCGACCAGCGCCGCGAGCACCGTTGCAGCCCAACCGAGTGCTGGGCCAGGCGGCCAGCCGGGCGCCCGGGCCGACGGCTCCGGCGCCGCTTCCATGGGCAGCCACGCTACCATCGCGCTCTGCCGTTGCTGGGCCGTTGCTTGGCCGTTGCTGGGCCGTTGCGGGACGTTTGCCCGCTTTGCGGCAGGGGTACAGCCTCCTCCGTCTAACACATCGTTTACCCTCCGCACACGATCCACTCACCTGGAGCCGGAAGACTCGTCTTACTTCCCAGGCCTCCGGCCGAGCCCGTGACACCACACACCCCGCCCCCACACCGCCGCGCTCCCGCATATGTTGCGGTGCTCGCCCTGCTCGCGAGCGTCGTCGCGGCGCTCACGCTTCCGGGCACGGCGATGGCCACGGCCTGTGGGGACAAGGTCCTGGCGGACTGGTTCGACAACGGGCGCATCGACCGCCTCTACGACCTCCACTGCTACGAGGAGGCGATCGACGCGATCCCGGCCGACCTGCGCGACTACGCGAACGCCGAGGAGATCATCTCGCGCGCGCTGCAGGCCGCGGTGGGCGGCGATCTCGATCCCGGCGGCCCTGATCCGACTCCTGGCGACAACACCGGCGCCGGTCCCGGCGTTCCCGGTGACCCCGGCGACCCAAACAGCTCCGGGGGCGAAGCAGCCCCCGAGGTCGACACGACCGGCATCTCCTCGATACCGATCCCGCTGATCGTGCTCGGCGGCATGTCGATTGCGCTCCTCGGGGCAGGCGGGCTCGGCTACCTGTCGCGGCGACGTGCCGCGGCGCATGCCGACGACGGGCGTGCCGGCCCGGACGACGATCTCCTGAGCTAGCGCCCTCTCAGCGTTTGCTAACAGGCGCAAGCGGTAGGCGTCCGAATAGGGGTCCCTCCGAAATGGAGGTCCCTTCGGACACCTCCGACGTGCGCCGTCTGCTGACTTTCATCGCTGTTCTCGGCATCTCCGGCATCCTCGTGCCGAGCGTGAGTAAGGCTGCCGAGCCGCCGTGCAGCGAGCGCGTGCTCACCGACTGGTCAGACAACGGCAGCATCGATCGCGTGTACCCGCTCCCGTGCTACGACGAGGCGATCGCCGCGATGCCAACGGACATCCGTGACTACTCCAACGCGCAAGGCGTGATCGAGCGGGCCCTCATGAGCGCCGTTCGGGACACGACTACTCAGCCCTCGGAGGCGGCGCAAGCCCCGGCGGCGCATGCCGGAGGCGCGATTCCGATCGACGACTCGGGCGCTTCCATGGTGCCGTTGCCGCTCCTCGTGCTCTTCGGTCTCGCGCTCGCGATGCTCGCAGCGGGCGCGCTTAGCTCCTTCGGTCGCCGTGTAGCTCTCGGTCGGAAGGGCCCTCCCCGGTAGAATTCACGGGGCGTGACTCCTTCTCTTTTGCGCAATTTGCAGGAAATTCTCAGGCAACCCGGTCCGTCCGGTTCGCCTCCTACGCTCCCAAGTCCGCTCGCATGATGCCGGTCGCTCTATTGAGCGGGATGACCTAGATGTCAAAGACCGCTCGGGAGGAAACGATGGCGACGGCGAAGCAGGCGGAAGCACCAAAGTTCGAGGCGACCTCGGAAGAGATCGTGAACACGGTCGTGCAGGAGGAGGTCAGCATCGCGCCGCGCCGCTATTTCACGATCCCCGATCGCGACCCCTTCGAGGAGGTCGAGTGGG
>JBBDMN010000039.1:0-1413 GCA_040878305.1 Gaiellaceae bacterium | reverse complement strand
GCGTGCGGACGGCGACAGCCCAGTTCGAGGCGCTACGCATCATCACGCCCTCGAGTACGGCCTGCCCTCCGTAGCTGACGGCCATGCTCTCTAGTGTGCAAGACCGGAAACCGCTAGCGCGGATTCCGGTCGCACGAAAGTCCCTGAAGGCGTCCGCTTCGCGGCCGCTGTGTTTGTGGATTTCACATCAGCCCCTAGGCGCGGCGGGAGCCGCCGGCCTTCTCGAGCCGGCGCTGGAACCTCTCCACCCGCCCGCCCGTGTCGACGAGCTTCTGCTTCCCCGTATAGAACGGGTGGCACTCGGCGCAGATCTCGACGTGCAGCTCGGGTTTCGTCGAGCGCGTCCAGAACTCGTTGCCGCAGGAGCACGTGACGTGCGCGAGGACGTAGTCGGGGTGGATGTCTGCCTTCATCGGCCCGCCAGGATACCAGCGGCCGTCTGGGCGGCGACGTTCCCGCCCGAGACGACGCAGACCGTCCGGTCGCCTCTCGCCTTTCCGCAGAGGACCGCCGCGACGGCCGCAGCGCCTGCGGGCTCGCATGCGAGCTTGGCCCGTTCGTAGAGGAAGCGGAAGGCTTCCGCGATCTCGTCTTCCGTGACGAGCACGGGCTCGATTCCGAGCGCCAAGCAGGTTTGGAGCGCGATCTCACCCGCGAATGGGGCGTTGAGCCCGTCCGCGGCGGAGCGAGCTTCGACCCGCGCCACCTCACCCGCCTCGACGGCCGCGTGGAGCGCGCGCGAGCTCTCCGGCTCGACGGGGACGACCTGAACGCCTGCGGGGGCCGCCGCAGCAGCTATGCCCGCGAAGAGACCGCCACCGCCGCAGGGGACGACGATGGTATCCACTCCTGGCGCGTCTTCGAGGATCTCGAGGCCCACCGTCCCCTGGCCGGCGACGACGAGCGGATCGTCAAACGGATGGACGAGGACGCGCCCGGTCTTTTCCTCGAGCTCGGCCAGGCGCTCGAAGACGTCTCCAGGGCCAGTGGCCTCGAGGTCGATCTTCGCGCCGTACCCCTGCGCGGCTCTGAGCTTGACCTCGCTCGCGCCCTGGTACATGACGACGAGCGCGTCGGTGCCCTCGAGCGCCGCGCCGAAGGCGAGCGCGGCGGCGTGGTTTCCGGCCGACGCGGCGATGACACCGCGTGCCTTCTCCTCTGGGGTGAGCGAGGCGAGCTTCGTAAGCACGCCGCGCGGCTTGAAAGACCCTGTTCGCTGGAGGAGCTCAGCCTTGAGGAAGGTGTCCGGACCGAGGGTTCGGCAGGAGAGGGTCGGCGTCCGGTGCAGCCGGCCGGCGAGAAGCGCCGCCGCCCGCTCGACGTCCTCACGGCTGATCGAGAGAACGTCCACGGTCCGATCCTAGAGGCTTGATGTGAAATGGCTCGCACCCACGGATGGGGGCCTGCACACGG
>JBBDMN010000038.1:0-1431 GCA_040878305.1 Gaiellaceae bacterium | reverse complement strand
GTTCGGCTATTGGCTTCCGCGGCTCTTCCGGGGGGAGGACATCCGCACGCGCGGGAGCGGGAACGTCGGCGCGACGAACGTCTTCCGCGTCTACGGACGCAGGCTCGGGATCGCGGTCGCCCTTCTCGACCTTGCCAAGGGATTCGCTGCGGGGCTGCTAGGGCTCTGGGCCGGGGGAGCGCTCGTCGGCGTCCTCGCCGGCGCCGCGGCGATGATCGGGCACGCGCGGCCCGTCTTCCTCCGCTTCGAGCGCGGAGGGAAGATGGTCGCGACAGCGGGCGGGGCGGCCTTGGCACTCGCGCCGCTCGCCGCGCTCTGCTGCATCGGCATCTGGCTCCTCGTGTTCCTGCTGACCCGCTACGCGTCCGTGGCCTCGATCGCGACGGCCGTCGGGCTCGGGCTGTTCGTCTTCCTCTTCGGCTACCCGTGGCCGGTGATGGCGTTCGGGGTGGCCGGAGCAGCCGCGGTGATCTTCCTCCACCGCCACAACATCCGCCGGCTCGCCGGCGGCACCGAGCACCGCTTCGAGCTGCGTCGCCCTCGTCGCGCGTAGAGGGCTGTCGAAGAGCGCCGGCCACGCGCCGGGCCGGTTCCCGCATACGATCCGTCGAAGCATGATCGCGGGTCGCACGCCGATGCTCGCAAGGGGTGGGGCTGGATGGTCGCTCGTGGCGTCACTCGCCGCTGCTCTGGCGCTCGCGATACCGGGTGCGGCCTCGTCGCAGGGCGCGCCCGATGCCGTCGGACCGGTGATCGTCGTCGAGCTCGATGCGACCATCGACAAGGTGTCTGCGCGCTTCCTCGAGCGCGCGCTCGACCAGGCCCGGGACGAACACGCATCTGTTGTCATTGTTCGCATCGACACGCCGGGCGGCCTGCTCGACGCGACGCGGGACATGGTCGGCAGCATCTTCGGCTCGCGTGTTCCCGTGGTCTCATACGTCGCGCCTGAGGGAGCGCAGGCTGCTTCGGCCGGGACCTTCGTGGCGACCGCTGCCCCGTTCCTGGCCATGGCGCCCGCCACGAACATCGGCGCGGCGGCCGTGGTCGGGGCGGGTGGCGAGGATCTCCCGGAAACGCTCTCACGCAAGGCCACCGAAGACGCGGCGGCGCTCATCCGAAGCATCGCCAACCGCCGCGGCAGGCCTGTCGACCCGCTCGAAGCCACAGTGCGGGAGGCGAAGTCGTACTCAGCCTCGGAGGCGGTCGGGCTCGGCATCGCAGATCTCGTCGCTCCCGATCTCGATCGGCTCGTGGCCGAGCTCGACGGGCGCACTCTCGTAGCTGCCGGCGGCGACGTGCCCGTGAACACCTCGGGGGCCGAGATCCGCACGCTCGAGATGAGCCTCTTCGAACGGATCCTCTCGTTCCTCGCCGACCCGAACATCGCGTTCCTCCTCATCTCGCTGGGCTCGCTCGCGCTTGCTGTCG
>JBBDMN010000037.1:0-7540 GCA_040878305.1 Gaiellaceae bacterium | reverse complement strand
GTCGCACGCAGTCTTGATGCGTTCGTCACCAAGACCGTCACGCCCCTCCCTCGAGAGGGAAACCCGCCGCCGCGGATCGCCGAGACCGACCACTGGATGCTGAACTCGATCGGTCTCCAGAATCCAGGGATCGATGCGTGGTGCGCCGAATCTCTGCCACTGCTCCGTGCCCGAGAGATACCGCTCTGGGTCTCCGTCGGGGGCTTCGCTGCGAGCGACTACGCGATCGTCTGCGAGCGGCTCGACGGGCTCGTCGAGGTTGACGCCCTCGAGTTGAATCTCTCCTGCCCGAACGTGGAGGAGGCCCCCGAGACCGCGGCGGAGCTCGTCGCAGCCTCCCGGGCCGCGACGACAAAGCCGCTGTACGCGAAGCTCTCCCCGACCACCGGGGACGTGGCCGAGACTGCCCGCGCGGTGGCGGACGCCGGAGCGGACGGACTCTCGCTGGTCAATACGATCCGCGGGCTCGCGCTCGATCCGCAAACCCTTCGCCCCGTACTCGCGCTGGGCCCGGGAGGCGCGTCGGGGCCTGCGCTCCGGCCGCTCGCGCTTGCCTGCGTCTATGCCTGCGCGAGGGCGGTCGACGTCCCGATCGTGGGCATGGGCGGAGTGGCTACGGGGAGGGACGCGCTCGACCTCGTGGCAGCCGGAGCGAGCATGATCGCGCTCGGCACGGTGCTCTTCTCCGACCCCTCGGCGCCGAGCCGCATACGGAAGGAGCTGGATGCCGAGGTCAGGTCTCGTGGCTACGTGTCTGCGGCCGAGATTCGCGGAGCCGCGCACGAATCGACTTGGTCCCAGGTTGCGTCGGCAAGCTAGGCAACAGAAAAAGCCCTGCAAATATGCCAAAACATTCCGGCTTGACCACAGGTCGAGGATTGGTAGACTCGTGCGGCTCATGGTCAGCTCGAAGATGCACGCCCAAGCCCCTGCCCGCTCCCTCGACCAGCGGATGGAGGCTCTTCAAAGGGCCAACGACGTGAGAGTCCGGCGCGCACAGCTGAAGCGGGACCTGAAGGCGGGGGACGTACAGATCGACTCGATCCTCCTTCAGCCGCCCGAGTTCGTGTCGACTGCGAAGGTATTCGACATGCTGATGGCGGTCCCCAAGTTCGGGCGCGTGAAGGCCGCGCGGCTCCTGAACCATTGCCGCATCAGCCAGTCGAAGACCGTCGGCGGACTCTCCGAGCGCCAGCGGGCCGAGCTCGTCGAGCTCTTCAACCACCGCTCGTAAGAAAGCGCGTGCCGACGCGGCCCGTCTTCGTCGTCACCGGGCCATCCGGTGCAGGCAAGGGGACGCTGATCAAGGGTCTCCTCGACCGCGTCCCCGGCTTGGAAGTCGCAGTCTCGGCGACGACCCGGCCACAGCGCCCGGGAGAGGTCGACGGCCGCGAGTACTGGTTCCTCCCGGACGACGAGTTCAGCAGGAGGGTCGACGGAGGAGAGTTTCTCGAGTGGGTGCCCTACGTGTCCGGTCGCCGCTACGGGACGCTTCGCTCCGAGATCGAGCGAATCTCCGACGACGGCAGGGTCTGCGTGCTGGAGCTCGAGCTCCACGGCGCCCTCAGGGTGCAGGAGGAGGTACCCGGGAGCGTGACGATCTTCATCGCCGCCGACGTCCCGGAGCTCGAGCGGCGGCTACGTGAGCGCGCAACCGAGAGCACGGGCGAGATCGGGGAGCGCATCGCGCTCGCCCATGAGCAGCTCGAGGAGGCGCACCGCTTCCGCTATGTCGTTCGAAACGACGACGTCGAGCGCGCGACAGCAGCCTTGGCGGCGGTCGTCGAGTCCGAGCTGGCGGGGGCAGGTACCATGAGCCGCCCATGATCTATCCCAGACTAGACTCGTTGCTTGTCCGAACCAAGGATTCCCGCTACGCGCTCGTCATCATTGCCGCGAAGCGGGCGCGTCAGATCAACAACTACCACCACCAGCTCGGCGAAGGAATCGGGTTCGAAGAGGCTCCGCCGCCGCTTATCGAGTCCCGCTCGAAGAACTACCTGACGATGGCGATGGAAGAGATCGCCGGCGGGAAGCTCAAGTACCACTCACCGACCTAGCGAGGCCTCAGTGGCACGCATCCTGCTCGGCGTCACCGGGGGGATCGCGGCCTACAAGGCATGCACGCTTCTGCGCCTGCTCGTTCGCGCAGGGCACGATGTCTACCCGGTACTGACGCCCTCGGCCGAGCGGTTCGTCACGGCCGAGACGTTCTTCGCGCTCGCGCGGAAATCACGAAGCGACGATCCGTACCCGCACCTCGAGCGTGCCGACCTACTCGTCGTCGCACCCCTTACCGCGAACACGCTCGCCAGGCTCGCCCACGGGCTGGCGGACGATCTCCTCACTGAGGCTGCGCTCGCACACATTGGGCCGGTCCTCATCGCACCCGCGATGAACGTCCGCATGTGGGAGCACCCCGCAACCCGTGAGAACGTCTCCGTCCTCCGCGCCCGTGGCGTCGAGATCGTCGGTCCAGCGGAGGGAGAGCTCGCCGAAGGGGAGGTTGGAGTGGGGCGGATGGCGGAGCCCGACGAGATCGCCGCTCGTGTGCTCGAGCTGGTCGGAGGAGAGATCGCGGCAGGTCCTCTGCACGGCCGGCGCGTGCTCGTCTCGGCAGGTGGGACGCGCGAGCCGCTCGATGCCGTGCGCTTCCTCGGAAACCGCTCTTCGGGACGGATGGGGGTTGCGCTGGCGGAGGAGGCACGCCACCGCGGTGCCGAGGTCACGCTTCTCGCCGCGAACCTCGCAGTGCCTCCCCCATCCGGAGTCACCGTCGTCGACACGCCGACTGCCGCTGACGTCGAGCGAGAGGCGCTCGCCCGCGCCGACGCCGACGTGATCGTGATGGCCGCGGCTGTCGCCGACTATCGGTCGCCCACGCCGCTCGCGGGGAAGCGTCCCAAAGATCGAGATGCCTGGACGATGGAGCTTGAGCCTACGTCGGATGTCCTCGCGACGCTCGGCGCAGCCCGCAGCCCTGGTCAGGTGCTCGTCGGCTTTGCCGCGGACCGGGCGGGAGCGGGTCTCGAGCGGGCTCGGGAGAAGCGGCTGGCGAAGAGTGCCGACCTGTTCGTATTCAACGACGTGAGCCGGGCGGACATCGGATTCGATGCCACCGAGAACGAGGTCGTGGTCCTTTCGGAAGCCGGTGAGCTCCATGTGGGCAAGGCCCCGAAGCGGGAGATCGCGGCGGCGGTTCTCGACGAGGTGGAGCGGCTACTCTCGAAGAGATGACGGAATCAGCCTCCGCGCGAGAGGCGGTGTCTCCTGCCGCGGCGGCGGGCGTCGTTGCACGCGTCGTGGCGAACCTGGAGCTCGCGGTCCGGGCGCCGCGGGAGACCCTCGAGCTCTGCGTCCTCGGCCTCCTCGCCGAGGGCCATCTGATCATCGAGGACTTCCCGGGGGTCGGGAAGACCATGCTCGCGAAAGCCCTCGCCCGCTCGCTCCACCTCTCCTTCTCTCGGCTGCAGTTCACGCCCGACCTGCTACCGACGGATGTGACCGGCGTCAACGTCTTCAATCAGAGGACGAACGAGTTCGAGTTCCGCCCCGGGCCGGTGTTTACGAACGTGCTCCTCGTCGACGAGATCAACCGCGCGTCGCCGAAGACGCAGTCCGCCCTGCTCGAGGCCATGCAGGAGTGCCAGGTGACGATCGACGGCGAGACGTACCAGCTCGACCTTCCGTTCCTCGTGGTTGCCACGCAGAACCCGATCGAGTACGAGGGAACGTATCCGCTCCCCGAAGCGCAGCTCGACCGTTTCTCGGCCATGCTTGCACTCGGGTACCCGCCGCTCGCAGAGGAAGCGCGGATGCTCGCCGAGCAGACGACCGATCCGCCGCTCGAGCGGCTGGATGCGGTGGCGGGGCGAGAGGACGTGCTCATGGCGATCGAGGCTGCGCGGGCCGTTTACGTCGAGGAGAGCGTCAATCGCTACGTCGTCACTCTTCTCCGCCACACGCGTGAGAACGCGAGACTGGCACTTGGAGCAAGCCCCCGGGCCGGAATCGCGCTCCTCCGCATGGGGAAGGCGCGCGCCGTCGCCGCAGGGCGCGACTATGTGCTCCCCGAGGACGTGCAGGCTATCGCCGTCCCAGTGCTCGCGCATCGGCTGATCGTCTCGCCGGAGGCACGGGCGGCCGGGGTCGTGGGAGACGAGGCGGTCAAGGAGGCCCTCGACCGAACGCCGGTACCGGCATGAGGCTCGGAGGCGCGCTCCTCCTGGGAATAGGAGTGACCGCTGCCGCTCTCCTGTTCGGATCGCGTCCGCTCGGAGTCGCGGGAGTCGGGCTCCTGCTGGCCGCCGGAGCCGCTCAAATTTGGGCCGGGCTCGTGAGAGGGCATGTCTCGCTTGCACACTTGCCGCAACCCACGCCCGCGACCGAAGGAGACCGTGTGCGGCTGGAGATCGTGGCCACGCGCGCGTCACGCGTCCCCGTCGGGTCGGCTGTCGTCCACGGGCGACTCGGTCGCCTCGGCCCTTTCGAGTGTCGGCTTCAGGGTCACGGGAGGCAGGCGCGCGGTGAGCTCCCCCTCCGACGACTGCCACGCGGTCACTTCTCGATCTCGGAGTCGCAGCTCGTGCTCGGCGACCACCTCGGACTCGAGTCGGTTTCGCTGGCTGTGGACTCAATTGGAGCGGCTCTCGTCGTCTGTCCTCGGCTCGTCGAGGTTGACGCGCTCTTCAGCGACGCGGGCCGGCTCGGTGGAAGCGGCCGCCGCCTGCTGCTGCGTAGACCCGCCGGCTTCGATTTCCACTCTGTGCGCGAGTACGCGCAAGGCGAGTCGCTTCGCCGTGTGCACTGGCCGACGACCGCGCGTCGCGGACAGCTCATGGTCAAGGAGCTCGAGGATGCACCGCGCGACACCGTTGCGGTGCTTCTGGACGGCGATCCGGCGGGAGCGACCGGCGAAGCCCCGGATTCGAGCTTCGACGCCGCTGTCCGCGCGGCCGGGTCCGTGCTCCGTGTGTATGCCGCGCGCGGGCGGAAAGCGATGCTCGTTACGACCGGCAAGGAGGCCACCGTCGTCCGAGTCTCGTCGCTTCAGGATTTCAGCGCCGCGCTGGGCGTGCTCGCGGCGGCTGAGCCGGACGCGCTGAACGGTCTCGCGCGCTGGATCAGGAACGAGCAGACAACTGTGGCAAGCGCGGGCGAGCTCGTCGTCGTGACCGCCAACCTCGAGCCGGCCGCGGCAGAGGCCGTGCTCGCAGCCGCCAGGAGACGGCTCGTCTCGGTGGTCTGGATCGACGCCTCCAGCTACGCAGGGCGGCCGACGCGAGCCGCTACCGGCCCCCTCAGACTCTCCGCTGCCGGCATTCCGGTCGCGATCGTTCGACATGGAGATGACCTGGCGGGCGTTCTCGACATGTCTTCGAGAGAGGTCGTCGCGCGTGCGTAGAACTCTCGCAGCCTGCGTGCTTCCCGCTCTCGCGATCTCGGTGTCGTGGCTGCGAATCGAGGAGCCGCGTCTCGCCGGCGAGGTACTGCTCGTCGTCGCCATCGCGCTGGTCCCGGCGCTTCTTCCGCGAAGCTGGCAGCGGGCTCTCGCGTCAGCCGCGGCTGCGGCCTGTCTCGTGTGGATCGCGTTCGGCGCGCAGCCGTGGGAGGCGCTCCCGTTCAGGGACGAGCGTGTCGGTGGCCCCCTCGCGAACGCCGCGGCCCGAGGGATCGGCGACTTCTACCGGGTCATCCTTCCGTTCGATCCGAATGGCAGCCCTGAGATGCACGCGCTCGTGCTCGTCGCGATCTTCGGGTTCGTCCTCACGGCTGCGCTTCTCGTCGCGGTATCGCGACCCGTCGGTGCCGCGGCCGTGACCGTGGCGGGCGCCGGTTGGCCTGCGACGCTCGTCGACGGCCAAGCCGTGGCGATCGGTGCGGTCGCCCTCACGGCGGCGCTCTCGATCCCGCTGATTCTTCGCGTCCGCTCGGGCCAATCGCTCGTAGCGGGGATGACGGCCGCTGTCCTCGTCGTCGCGGGAGCGGCGTGGGCGTCCTCGGCGACGACTGTCGCGCGCGAGGCCGCGCTCGACTGGGAGAGCTGGGACTTTCGCGGGCTTCCCGCGCAGGCGACCGGCGTGCGCTTCGCATGGGACTCGAACTACGACGGGATCGAGTTTCCTCCGACGAAGACCGTCGTCTTGACCGTCGAAGGGCCCGAGAGCGCCCGCTACTGGCGCGCGTCGACGCTCGATCTCTTCGTCGGCGATCACTGGTACGAAGATCTCTGGCGCACGCGGGTGAAGGGGAGCTCGGACACGTTGCCGCTCGACCGGCTCGTGCCTGCGCGCGCGACGCAGCGCGAGAACTGGCTCGAGCAGCGAATCGAGGTGAAGGCGCTCGTCGACGACCATCTCGTCGCGGCAGGTACGCCCGTCGCGCTCAACTCCCGTCGGCTAGGGGCGGTGTTCCGGCTCTCCGGAGGGGCGCTCCGGGTCAGCCGTCCGCTTGGCGAGGGCCAGCGCTATCGCGTCTCGAGCTACGCCCCCGACCCCGCTCCTGCGGTGCTCGCGGCGTCGAAGCCGAGCTACCCGGCCGCCACACGGCGCTACCTCATGATCGAGAGCCGTGAGTTTCCCGCGTTCGGCGTCGCGAGGCGTGAGGCAACCGTGCGGGCGATGCTGGCCGACCCGGCGTATGCGCCGTTCGCTGCCTATCGACCGTTCTACGCAGCCGCCCGCCGGGTCGTGGGAGCCTCGAGCACGCCGTACGCGGCAGTGCTGGCGCTCGAGTCGTGGTTTCGGCAGCGAGGGGGCTTCCGCTACGACGAGTCGCCTCCGGCGGTCGACGGTCCCCCGCTCGTCGGGTTCGTGACCGGGACCAAGGCCGGCTATTGCCAGCACTACGCGGGAGCGATGGCTGTAATGCTCCGCATGCTGGGGATTCCGGCACGCGTCGCGGTGGGCTTCGCAAGCGGCACGCTCGAGGACGGGAAATGGATCGTGACGGACCACGAGGCGCACGCGTGGGTCGAGGTCTGGTTCGCCGGGCAGGGCTGGGTTCCGTTCGATCCGACCCCCGGTCGCGGAACCTTCGGTGGGAGCTACTCCTTCGCCTCGAACTCGGAGGAGGCCGTCGCCGCACTCCGGCGGGGAGACCTGAGCCGTTCCGACAACCCGTTCGATCGCGAGCTCCCCGATAGTGCCGACATCCTGCGAGCCGAGGCCGCCGCCAACGGTCGGGGACCGTCGCTCTTCGGTCTCGGTCTCCTGCTGGCGGCGGCCTGGGTGCTGATGGTCGGCTGCGGGAAGGCGATTCAGCGGCGCGTGCGCTACCTCACTCGCGACCCGCGTCGTGCGGCGACCGCGAGCAGACGTGAGCTGGAGGCGTTCCTCCGCGATCAGGGAATTACCATCGCGCCGAGTGCGACCTTCGATGACCTGCGCCGTGCCGTCGGCGAAGAGCTAGGGCTTGACGGACGGCTCTATGCCGAAGCTGCTGCCCGCGCGCGCTTTGGGCCACCGGGAGACGCACGCCGCGGTGCCGACGCCGCCCACCGCGAGCTGAAGTCCCTCCTTCGGCGAGTCCGCGACGAGCT
>JBBDMN010000036.1:0-1441 GCA_040878305.1 Gaiellaceae bacterium | reverse complement strand
TTCTCGTCGTGCTCGATCGCTTGCAGCTCGAGCTCGATCCCCGCGGGATCGAGCGCGAAACGCCCTGCAACCTCGGCGGTTGTGAACGGTCCGTGCGTCCTCGCATAGCGCGCGAGAACCGCTCGTAGCGCATCCGCGACCGGCTCGAGAAACACCTGAGGCACCCCGCCCGGAAGTGCCGCGCCGAACGCGTCGCGGACGAGCCCCGCGTCCTCGGCAGCCGCCAGCGGCTCAACGTCGCCGAGCCTAAACCGAATCGCGCGCCGCTCGCGCAGGAGCGTCTCAGCAAAGCCGGCGTCGTACTCGCCCGCGAGCAGCGGGCCGGCCCTCCTGAGCAGGTCGTGGAGCTCGTCGGCGTTTCTCGGCGGGAGCCGGAGCGACGCCTCGACATCCGCGATCGCACCCGCATCGAGAAGCTCGCGAAGCTCCTCGATCCCCATCAGCTCACGCAGCAATCCCCGGTCGAGCGAGAGCGCCTGTGCGCGCCGCTCCTCCGGCGGCGTGTCGTCCTCGTACATGTAGGTGGCCACGTAGTTGAAGAGGAGCGACGAGGCGAACGGCGACGCGGAGGCGGTCTCGACCTCGACGAGATCGAGCTCGCGGGTCTGGATCCCGCGCAGGATCTTCCGGAGCGAGGGGAGGTCGAAGACGTCCTGGAGGCACTCGCGGTAGGTCTCGAGCACGATCGGGAACTGCGGGAACCGGCGCGCGACCTGGAGCAGGCTCTGCGCCTTCAGCCGCTGCTGCCAGAGCGGCGTCCGCTGACCGGGCCTGCGGCGCGGGATGAGCAGCGCGCGAGAGGCGTTCTCCCGGAAGCGGGCGCCGAAGAGCGCCGACTGGGCCAGCTCACCGAGGACGAGCTCCTCGATCTCCTCCGGGTCGAGGAGCAGATCGGCGATGGGCGGAGGGACATCCGCATCGGGGAAGTGGAGCGCGATCCCGTCGTCCGACCAGATCGACTGGGCGTCGATGTCGAGCGAGTCCCGCAGCCGCGCCGCCAGAGCCATCGCCCAGGGTGCGTGGACTCGTCCACCGAACGGGGTCAGCACGCACACCCGCCAGTCGCCGATCTCGTCGCGGAAGCGCTCGACGACGACAGTGCGGTCGGAGGGGACGACGCCGGTGGCGGCTTCCTGCTCGCGGAGGAAGGTGACGAGATTCCGGGCTGCGCGCGAGTCGAGGTGGTATTCGTCGGCGAGAACCGTCGAAGCCTTCTCGTCGGAGAGAGCCACCAGCTCCCGAGACGCACGCCCGATTCGCTCGCCGAGCTCCGCCGGACGACCGACCCCCTCTCCCTTCCAGAAGGGCGCGACTCCCGGAACCCCGGGCGCCGGCGAGACGAGAACCCGGTCCCGCGTGATGTCCTCGATTCGCCAGGTCGAGGCTCCGAGCAGGAACGTCTGGCCCTCGCGCGCCTCGTACACCATCTCCTCGTCGAGCT
>JBBDMN010000035.1:0-1444 GCA_040878305.1 Gaiellaceae bacterium | reverse complement strand
ACACGTCCAGGGGGGACGCGTGAAGCTGGTCACGTTCGGCGACGAAGCCCGTGTGGGCACTCTAGACGGGGAGGAGATCGCCATCCTCGACGTGCCGACGATGCGCGAGTACTTCGAGCGCGGCGGGGCGGATGAGACAGGTGAGCAGGTGCCGCTCGCCGAAACCAGGCTTCGCGCGCCGATCGTCCCGAAGAAGCTCATCCACACCGCGGGCAACTTCCGCGAGCACGAGGATGAGTCGAAGCGGGTGGGCTGGTCGCACGAAATCGCGCCCTGGATCGTGTTCTTCCAGAACGTCGACGCAATCGTCGGCCCCGACGAGCCCGTCGTCTACCCCGAGCATCTGACCGAGGAGCTCGACTACGAGCTAGAGCTGGCAGTGGTGATCGGGAAGGCCGGGAAGTGGTTCTCACCAGCAGAGGCTCCCGACTACATCGGCGGTTACGTCATCTTCAACGACATCACCGCCCGCGACATCCAGCGGCGCGAGATGCGCTCGGGTGTCTTCTCGTTCTGCAAGGCGATCGACACGTTCTGTCCGCTGGGGCCGTGGATCGTGACTCCGGACGAGATTCCCGATCCGCACGACCTCGCGATGGAGCTGCGCGTGAACGGCGAGCCGCGCCAGACCTCACACTCGGGACGGATGAGCGTGACGATCCCGGAGATTTTGAGCCACTACTCGGCGCTCGGCTACTCGGCGGGAGACGTGGTCTCGACGGGGACGGTGTCCGGCGTGGCCGGGTTCTCGCCCGACGCCGCGTCGCTCTATCTCAAGCCGGGCGACGTCATGGAGGCGGAGATCGAGCGGATCGGCGTCCTCCGGAATCCGGTGGTCTCGTGGCAGGACGCGCACGGTGAGCCGGCTCCTCCGCCCGTGCAGTGGTAATCGGGTCGATCGAGCTCCTGCCAGTCCGGGACGCGGCCGGGCTACTTGCGGAGTACGGCGATGCCTACCCGGAGGTTCCGGCTGAGGCCTGGGAGCCGTATCGGGCTCTGTATCCCGAGCTCTTCGCCGGGCCGAGTTGGCGTCTGCCGTGCAACGCGTTCCTCGTTCGCTCCGATGGCGTGACCGTTCTCGTCGACACCGGTGTGGGGCCGCCGGGACTCTGGGACTGGACCGCCGAGCGCGAGGGAGCCCTGCCGGCGGCGCTGGAGGAGCACGACGTCGCACGCGACGACGTCGACGTCGTCTTCCTCACGCACCTCCACATAGACCACCTGGGTTGGAACGCGGATCTCGAGGGATCGGTCTTCTTTCCACGCGCACGCTACGTCGTGCATCGGGACGCGCTCGCATTCGCGCGCATGCGCCCCGAGCTCCCGCACATCCGTCGCTGTGTCGAGCCGCTGGCCGACCGCTTCGAGACGATCTCCGGCGACGAGGAGATCGCACCCGGAGTCACGGCGTTCGCGGCGCCGGGCCACTACCCGGGGCACATGG
>JBBDMN010000034.1:0-7649 GCA_040878305.1 Gaiellaceae bacterium | reverse complement strand
GTCCGGGACTCTCGTCGACGCGAAGAATCTTGCGGGCTCGCTCGGCACCGTGCTCGCCATGCGGGACGGTGAGCTCGGCAAGCTACGCCTAGGCACGTTCGGCTTTATCTTCCAGCAGTTCAATCTCATCCCGACGCTCACCGCTGCCCAGAACGTCGAGGTGGCGCTGGCCCCGGGCGGGGCGAAGGCCGCGGCACGACGTCAGGCGGTGCTCGAGCTTCTCGACTCGGTGGGCCTCGTCGCCCGGGCGAATCACGTCCCGAGCAAGCTCTCGGGGGGCGAGCAGCAGCGCGTCGCGATCGCTCGCGCCCTCGCCAACGAGCCTCACGTCTTGCTTGCCGACGAGCCGACCGGCAACCTCGACTCGGCCACGAGCGCGGAGATCATCGAGCTCCTCATGTCGCTGACCGCGGAGGGTTGCCGCACGGTGGTCGTGGTCACTCACGATGTCGACATCGCCGCACGTGCCCGCAGGGTGATTCGAATGCACGACGGCCGCCTCGGAGACGCCGCGGCGAACCCACCGGAAAAGGTTGGCGCGATTTCTTAGGAGGCTCTCACCCGCCTCTTAGTCGGCGGTGCTTCGATCCTTGAAACGACCCTGAGGAGCAACAGATGACCAGAAACGCGAAGCTCACGATTCTCGCCGCAGCCAGTGCCGCCGTTGCCATCGCCGGCGGCGGTGCCGCGGTCGCCGCGACGGGCGCGCTCTCGCCCGAGGATGAGAGCCAGGCCGTCATAGACGACGCCGCAGAGCAGCTCGGCGTCGAGCCGGATGCGCTCAGCGACGCCTTGAAGGACGCGCTCAAGACCCGCGTCGACGCGGCTGTCGACGACGGGCGCCTGAGCCAAGAGCAGGGCGACGAGCTCAAGGAGCGGATCGACTCCGGCGACTCCCCGCTCGTCTTCGGTGGTTTGGGCGTACGAGGCTTCGGCCACTTCGGCCATTTCGCAGATCTCGACGGAGCGGCGTCGTACCTCGGGCTGACTGAGGCTGAGCTCCGGGCTGAACTCGAGGACGGCAAGAGCCTCGCTGACGTCGCTAAAGCCGAAGGGAAGTCGGTCGACGGTCTCGTTCAGAAGCTCGTCGGTTCGGCATCGGAGCGGCTCGATCAGGCTGTCGAGGACGGAAGACTCACGAGAGCCCGGGCCGACGAGATCAAGCAGGACCTCAAGCCGCGCATCACGGATCTCGTGAACCGAGCGCCCGGAGCCGCACGCGACTTCGGGCGCCCCGGCGGTCACCACGGGTTCGGGCCCGGCTTCGGCCGGTTCGGCGGTGAGCCGCCCTTCTTCGGCTCGCGCGCCTAAGCGGCACCTCTCCCCCCAAGGCTCGAAGCGGGAGCTCGTCCCGCTTCGAGTCGACGGCGTGCGCTCCGCCGCACTCCCTCGAACAAGTGATCGTCTCCCCCGTTTGGGTGGGGTACCTCGTTCGAGGGATTGCGTCCCTCGAAAGCGTGACTTTTATGTGAGTGGGGAGAGGGGAAGGGAGCCGCGCGCTTGTCCTTTCGGGGACGGGCGCGCGGCAAGTCTCGCCCTCCCCGCTTCCCGCTCTCGCGATCGCTACGGCTCCCACCTCTCCCCACGGGTGTCCCAGCCGATCAGGACGTGGGCGGCGAGCAGCTCGGCGACGCGCTCCAGAAAGACGGCGTCGGGATCACCGTCGACCCACAGCTCTCCGACCGGCGAGCCCTCGTAGGCGATTGGCAGACGCCGCCGGCGCGCTTCGTCCGGCTCGCCGGACTGGGGCCCGAGCACGAGCTCGCTCTCCTCGAGGAACGCGACGCCGGCCCACACGATCGACGGCTCGTCCGCAAGCACGCCCACCGACGACCTCAGGATGTCGTCGGGCTCGTCGTCCCGGTTCAGGATCAGCTCGAGCGCCTCGAGCGCGCGAGCACTCATGCCTCGAGATCGGCTCCCTCGAAGGCGCGCACCACCTCTCGCACCTCCTCGGCGATCGGGACGGGCTTCCGCGCCTCGAGGTCGACGAGCACGACTGTGAGCTCGGCGGTGACCATGAGCACATCGTCGGGTAGGCGGTAGGCGGCGCACTCGTACGTCATGCTCGTCCTCCCGATCCGGCTGATGCGGACGAACGCCTCGATCAGGTCGTCGAATCGTGCGGGCGCGTGGTATTCGACGTGCAGGGCGCGCATCACGATGTCTCCGCCGGCCTGGGCGAAGGGCGCGCTCGAGAGGTGCCGGTGGTACTCGCTGCGCGCGTGGTCGAAGTACGGCAGGTACCGGCCGTAGTAAACGATCCCCTGCGCGTCCGTGTCCGAGAACCAGACGCGGGCGAGTGCGGAGTACTTGAACGGTGGCCTGCGATCAGTGACACGGCCGAGCTCGGGGAGTCCGTCCACGGCGGCGATCCTATGCGCGGATCAGTGTGAGCACCTCTTCGCGCTTCTCCTCCATCAGGTCTCGGGAGAGGGCTTCCAAGTTCAGCCGGAGGAGAGGCTCGGTGTTCGACGGCCGGACGTTGAAGTGCCAGGCGTCGAAGTCGACCGAAAGCCCGTCCAGGTGCGAGATGCGCCCGCCCTCGGCTGAGTAGCGCTCTTTCAGCTCCTGGAGCTTGAGTGGCACGTCGGCGACGGGTGTGTTGATCTCGCCCGTGAGGAAGAAGCGCTCACGGTACGGCTCGAGCAGCGCCGAGAGCTTCGCGCCCCGGCGCGAGAGGAGCTCGAGCATGAGGAGAAAGGGCACGACGCCCGTATCGGCCTGCGAGAAGTCGCGGAAGTAGTAGTGCGCGGAGACCTCGCCCGCGAACACGGCGTCGTCCTTCCTCATCCGTTGCTTGATGAACGCGTGTCCGACCCGGTTCATGAGCGGGACACCCCCGGCGCGCTCGATCGCCTCGGGCACCGCCCGGCTCGCACGTACGTCGTAGATGACGTTCGATCCCGGCTCACGCTCGAGAACCGCCTCGGCGAGAAGCGCGGTCACGAAGTCTCCCGGGACGAACTCGCCGGTGTCGTCGACGAAGAAGCAGCGATCCGCGTCCCCGTCGAATGCGACCCCGAGATCGGCCCCTTCCTCCCGCGTCTTCGCCACGATGAGCTCGCGGTTCTCGGGGAGCAGTGGATTCGGCTCGTGGTTCGGAAACGTCCCGTCGGGCTCGAAGAAGCAGCGCACGACATCGAGCTGCGGCAGCCGCTCGAGAACGGGCGGGAGCATCACTCCCGCCATGCCGTTCGCTGCGTCGACGACAACACGAAGCGGTTGGATCGCCTCCGGATCGACGAACGAAAGAACCTTGTCGACGAATCCCGGCCAGACGTCGTCGTCGCGGACGTTTCCGCGCTTCTCGACGGGCCCGAATCCGGCGAGCGCGCGGTCGCGCACCTCGGCGAGGCCCGAGTCGCCACCGACGGGCAGGGCGCCTCGCCGAACGATCTTCATGCCCGTGTACTCCCCCGGGTTGTGCGAGGCCGTGACGCAGATTCCACCGTCCAGCCCGAGTTCGCCGACCGCGAAGTAGACCATCTCGGTGCCGACTAGCCCGATGTCGAGAACGTTCGCGCCGCCGTCAGCGGCGCCCTCGATCGCGGCCGTCGCCATGGCAGGCGACGACACTCGCATGTCGCGCCCAACGGCGACTTTGCGGGGCTCGAAGTGCTCCACGTACGCGCGCCCGATCAGGTACGCACCCTCCTCGTCGAGCTCGGAGGGATAAAGCCCGCGCACGTCGTACGCCTTGAATACGGCTGGATCGAGCACGGGCCGATGCTAACGGGATGGCGACAGCCCCCGGCTGCGTTTCTACACTCTAGGTATGGAGCGGAAGCTCGCCACAGTGCTGTTCGTAGACCTCGTCGACTCCACGACTCTCGTCACGGGAGCCGATCCCGAGGTCGTGCGTCGGCGCGTCAACCAGTTCTTCGAGAAGGTCTCGCACTGCGTCACGATCCACGGCGGCATAGTCGAGAAGTTCGCCGGAGACGCCGTTCTCGCGGCATTCGGCGTTCCGCAAACGCACGAGGACGACGCGCAACGCGCCGCCCGCGCGGGGCTCGCCATGCGCGACGCGATCGGCGAGCTTGGCCTCGAGGCGCGCATCGGGATCGAGGCCGGCGAGGTCGTGGTCGAGGACTCCGACTCGACATTCGTCACGGGCGAGGCGGTCAACCTGGCGGCACGTCTCCAGCAGGTTGCTAGACCGGGGGAGATTCTCGTCGGGCCGACGGCGTACCGGCTCGCCGCGGGCACACTCGTCGTCGAGGACGCCGGCCCGCTCGAGCTCAAGGGCATGGGCGCGCCGCTTCGAGCATGGCGCGTGATGGCTGCGATGGACGGTCCGAGGCTCCCGCTTGGTCCCCGCGCACCGCTCGTCGGCCGCGAGACCGAGCTCGAGCTGCTGGAGAACACATTCGCGCGGACCACCCGGGACGGTCGCGCGCACCTGTTCACGATCTTCGGCGAGCCAGGGGTCGGCAAGAGCCGGCTGGGGAGGGAGTTCGTCGACGGGCTCGAGCGTGCGAGCGTCCTCTCCGGCCGCTGCCTCCCGTACGGGGAGGGCGTGACGTACTGGCCGCTCGCCGAGATGATCAAGGCGGCTGCGGGAATCTCCGACGACGACCCGCTGGAGGAGGCGTTCGCGAAGTTGCGGGCGTGCTGCGAGGAGGAGACGGTCGCAGACGTGCTCGGCCTCGCCTCCGGCATGCTCGAGGCGCTCGAGGGCGAGCGGAGTCCGCAGGAGATCTCCTGGGCCGCGAGGGAGGTCATGCAGTCGCTCGGCGACGTGCAGCCGCTAGTCCTCGTCTTCGAGGACATCCACTGGGCGGAGGAGCCTTTGCTCGATCTGATCGAGCATCTCGCGGACTGGGTCCGTGCGCCGCTGCTCATCCTCTGCCTCGCGCGACCCGAGCTGCTCGATGCGCGTCCGGGCTGGGGAGGAGGGCGCGTTCGCTCGACAGCCATCGAGCTCGAGCCGCTCTCCGAGGAAGAGAGCGAGATTCTCGTCGAGAAGCTCCTCGCGCAGCTCGCGGGGACCTCTGGCGAAGTGCCTCCTGCGCTGCCGAAGGAGCTGCTCGAGCGAGCGGAGGGAAACCCGCTCTTCGTCGAGGAGACGATTCGCATGCTCGTCGAGGGCGGATCCGACAACGGCTCTCCGGATCGCGTTCCCGACACCCTGCAGGCTCTCATCGCCGCCCGCATCGACTACCTGCCACCCGCGGCTAAAACGCTGCTTCAGCGCGCAGCTGTGGTCGGAAGGGTGTTCTGGGGAAGCGCGCTCGAGCACCTGTCGCCCGATCTCGAGGACATCGAGGCGTTGCTCGAGGATCTGCTCGTCCGCGAGTTCCTCCTGCGTGAGCCGCGCTCGTCGATCTCGGGGGAGACGGCCTACCGTTTCAAGCACCTGCTCATCCGTGAAGTCGCGTACAACGGGCTGGCAAAGCTCGCCCGCGCGCACCACCACGCCCGTTTCGCCGAGTGGCTCGCCGAGCGCACAGGGGACGAGCTTTTGGAGATTCGTGCCTACCACCTCGACCAGGCAGTCGAGTTCCTCGTCGAGCTGGAGGGTGCGCCTCCGGAGGAGCTTGCCAACGAGACCGCTGATGCGCTTGTCAAGGCTGCGAAGCGGGCTATCGCACGGGAGGCGTACTCGACCGCCCGCAAGCTCGGCCTCCGCGCGCTCGAGCTTCGGCCGACGCTCGGGGCGCGGTACGTTGCTGCGCGGGCCGCCTGGCGTCTGCAGGACTGGGCTGCGGTCGAGGTCGAGATGGCGAAGGTTCGCGACCAGGCTCGCGAGCAGGACGAGCACGTCATCGAGGCGCTCGCCTTGACTGCACTCGGCGAGGCCATGCTCAAACGGCACGGCGACTGCACGCAGGCGAAGGCAATCGTTGACGAGGCGCTCGAGCTTTTGGCGGACACGGAGGATCCGGTCGCCTCTTTCGATGCACTGACCGTCCGGGCGACGAGCGCTCTCTGGCTGGGCGAGATGGACGACGTCGTCCGCTACATGGAGAAGGCGTACGTGATCGCCCTCGATGCCGGTCGCAAGGATCTCCAGACGCTCGCCGCGCAGGCGCTTGCACAAACCCACATCGTGCGCCTCGAGCTCGACGAGGCGGAGCTTCTTCTGACGAGGGCGCTGGAGCTCGCCGGCGAGAGCGGAAGCGTGCGCGCACGCGTCGGCGCCACGCTCGCATACGGCTGGTTCCTGACCTTGAAGGGCGAGCTCGACGCCGCCGAGACCCTTTTCGAGGAGGTGCGGGCAACCTCCGCGGAGCTCGGAGTCGAACCTGCCGTCGCCGCGGCGCTGGCCAAGCTCGGCTGGATCTCACACTTGAAGGGAGATCACAAGCGCGCGGAAAAGTTCCTCCGCGAGGCGGTTCAGATCACCGAGACTCGAGGCGACCGCGGGGTCCTTCCCGACCTACAGGCTGCGCTCGCAGAGACGCTCGCCGATCTCGGCAAGGTCGACGAGGCCGAGCGGCTAGCAGTCGAGGCGCGAACGAACGCAGGGCCGCGGGACACGAGTGCCAAGGTTGCGGCGCTGACCGCGCTCGCCGCGGTACGAGAGGCTCAACAGCGCCACGAGGATGCCGAGGGTCTCCTGGACTCCGCGCTGGAAACTGCGCGTGAGGGCGACTTCAAGGTCTTGGAGCTCGAGCCTCTTGAGCGCATGGTCCGGCTTCACCGAGCGCCCGAGCGAAACGGCGACGCGAGCGTCTACGAGGCCCGGCTCGCGGAGCTCTCGGCGCCGCCCGCGAGCACTGCGCGGATCGCCTGACTCGAGCGCTCGTCCGGCGACTCCGAGATCACCGTCGCAGGCCGTTCGAAGCGCGCGAGCGCGTCCCGCAGCGGGTCGGCGCGCAGCGTTCCGTCTCCGTAGGGCAAGTGCTTCGTCTCGTTCCGGTTCGCGAAGGCGATGTCCGAGAAGTGGATGTGAAAGGGCGCCCTGGGGGCGAGAATGGCGTCGGCCGCGGCAAGCGCCGTGGTGAATGGCTCCTCGTCGAGAAACGCTCCGTCGCTCGTTGCATGCATGTGCGCAAAGTCGAGCACCGGCCGCACCCAACTCGTGCGGCGGGAGATCTCGAGGATGTCGTCAAGCGATCCGAGGTCGCGAACCCGTCCCATAACCTCGACCCCGAACGGCACCGCGCGGTCCTTCCCCTCGAGGCGCTCGCGAAGTACCCCGAGCTGCTCCACGACCGCGTCGAGCGCGTCCTCGCGACTGCGCTCGAGCAGGAAGCCTGGATGGAAGACGACGAGCTCGGCTCCGCTCGCGGCCGCGATCCCGGCGCTCCGGTCGAGCGCTCCAACCGCGGAGGTGAACTTGCGGCCGCTTGCCTCCACGTGGCCCATGAATCCGAAGAGGGGTGCGTGTACCGACAGGGCGACGTCGTGCTCGCGGGCGAGCTTGCCGAGCCGCTCCGCGAACGGGTAGTCCATCCAAAACTCGCTCTCGAAGTCGATCTCGCAGGCGGAATACCCTCGCTCGAGCACGAGCTCGATCGCCTGCTCGGGCGACTCGCGCGACGGGAGCCGGGCGGGGCCGACGCGGATCCGGAACGACACTGGGCCATGCTATTCGCCGGCGCAAGACGGAAATCCGCTCGCGCGGATTCCGGTCGCGCAAAGTCCCTGAAGGCGTCCGCTTTGCGGCCGCGGCGCTCCGCACCCACATCAAAGCCTCT
>JBBDMN010000033.1:3977-7682 GCA_040878305.1 Gaiellaceae bacterium | reverse complement strand
CTGCGGCACAGCCAGGAGACGCTCGCCGGCGACATCTCGCTGATCGCCTCCGAGTTCCTCGCGGGGTTCCAGGCAGTGCAGAAGATCGACCGCCCGGCCGTCTCGATCTTCGGCTCGGCGCGTGTGCTCGAAGGGACGCCGACCTATGAGAGCGCACGGGCGACGGGCGCCGCGTTCGCCGAGGCCGGTTTCGCCGTCGTGACCGGCGGTGGCCCAGGAGTGATGGCAGCCGCGAACCGCGGCTGCCAGGAGGCGGGCGGCCTCTCGGTCGGATTCAACATCGTGCTGCCCCACGAGCAGGGCAGCAATGCGTGGTGCGACATCGCGCTGACCTTCCATCACTTCTACGCACGCAAGGTCATGTTCGTGAAGGCGGCCGAGGGGTTCGTGATCTTCCCCGGTGGGTTCGGCACCCAGGACGAGCTCTGGGAGGCGCTGACGCTCATCCAGACCGGGAAGATCGGCAACTTCCCGGTCGTGCTCTTCGACTCCGATTACTGGGAGGAGCTCCTCGACTGGGTGCGCGAGGAGATGCTCGACGACGGGCTCATCTCACCTGAGGACATCGACCTCCTCTTTCTAAAGGACGACCCGGCTGAGATTGTGGAGGTCATCGTCTCGCGCTACAACGTGAGGCTCGCGGAGGGCTCGGCCTGATCCTGCTCGACGACGCGGTTCGCAGGATCAGGGAGGAGAGCGACCTCGAGCCCAGCGTCGGCGTCGTGCTCGGGAGCGGTCTCGGCGGCCTGGCCGACGACGTCGAGGACCGGGTCGAGATCCCATACGGCGAGATTCCGGGTTGGCCGGGCTCAACCGCCGTCGGCGATGCAGGTGTTCTCGTTCTCGGACACGTCGACGGCGTGCCCGTCGCGATCATGCGCGGCCGTGCACATCTCTACGAGGGGATCAGCGCCGATCGTGCGGTCTTCGGCGTTCGAGCTCTCGGCCGGCTCGGCGTGCGGACGCTCGTCGTGACAAACGCCGCCGGTGCCATCAACGAGGCGTACCGACCCGGGATGCTCGTGCTCATCTCCGATCACATCAACCTGATGGGGACGTCGCCGCTTCTCGGCCCGAACGACGACGAGCTCGGGAAGCGCTTCCCGGATCTGAAAGACGCCTACGACCCGGAGTTGCGCCGCCTTGCTCACGAAGCCGCAGCACGCCTCGGGCTCGAGATCGGCGAGGGCGTGTACGCCGCCTGGCTCGGGCCGCAGTTCGAGACGCCGGCGGAGATTCGCTTCATGCGTGCGATCGGCGGCGATCTGGCCGGCATGTCGACGGTGCCGGACGTGATCGCGGCGCGCCACATGGGACTTCGCTGCCTC
This sequence comes from Gaiellaceae bacterium, assembly GCA_040878305.1. Lineage (GTDB taxonomy): Bacteria > Actinomycetota > Thermoleophilia > Gaiellales > Gaiellaceae > GMQP-bins7. The sequence goes on along the minus strand of JBBDMN010000033.1, from coordinate 6,354 downwards.
GGGATCTCTGTCGTGACGAACATGGCCGCGGGGGTCGTCCAGGGCAAGATCGACCACGAGGCAGTGCTGGCGGTGGGGGGCGAGGCTCAACCCTCGCTCACCGCGCTCCTGCGAGAGCTTCTGCCGGCGCTTGCGGCATAGGCAAGGCAGACGCCACACTGGGCTGCGTGTCGGGCACCCACTCGCTCCGCGCGCTCCCGTCGGTCGATCGTCTGGTCGCCGACGAGCGCCTGGCCGACGAGCCGCACGAGCTCGCGGTGGCCGCCGCCCGTTTCGTTCTCGAGCGGGCGCGAGAAGAGATCAGGGCCGGCGGGAAGCCCGGCCTGCTTGTCGAGGCAGTCCTCGAGGAGCTCGCCGGTGCGCGCCGTCCGTCGCTTCGCCGCGTGCTGAACGCGACGGGCGTCCTCGTGCACACAAATCTCGGCCGCGCGCCGCTTGCGGAAGCCGCGCTCGCCCGGGTCGCCGAGGTGGGCGCGGGGTACTCGAACCTCGAGTACGACCTCGAGGGCGGCGATCGTGGATCGCGGCAGGATCATCTCGCGTCGTTGCTGCAGCGGTTGACGGGCGCGGAGGCGGCGCTCGTGGTGAACAACAACGCGGCCGCGGTTCTGCTCGCGCTGGCCGCGCTCGCCGAGGGGCGTGAGGTCGTCGTCTCGCGTGGCGAGCTGATCGAGATCGGCGACGGCTTTCGCATCCCCGACGTCCTCGTCCGCTCGGGTGGGCGGCTCGTAGAGGTGGGGACGACGAATCGCACCCGCGCGGCCGACTACGAGCGGGCGATCGGGCCGGAGACGGCTCTGCTCCTCCGTGTCCACCAGTCCAACTTCCGCATCGTGGGCTTTGCCGAGCGGCCAGGCCTCGTCGAGCTCGCCGAGGTCGCGCGGAAGCACGGGGTCCCGCTGGTCGACGACCTCGGCTCGGGGGCGATAGTCGCGATCGGAGACGAGCCGACGCCCGCCGAGAGCCTGCGCGCGGGTGCCGACCTCGTGTGCTTCTCGGGCGACAAGCTCCTCGGCGGGCCCCAGGCGGGTGTCGTTGTCGGGAAAGCGGATCTCGTCGAGCGGCTGCGTCGTCACCCGCTCCAGCGTGCGCTGAGAGCGGACAAGCTGACCCTCGCGGCGCTCGAAGGGACACTCTCGCTCGCCTTCACTCCGGAGACGCGGAATCAGATTCCGGTTCTGCGGATGCTCGGCGAGCCTCTCGAGCAGGTGCGGGCGCGCGCGGAACGGCTCGCGGAGCTCGTGGGCGGCGAGGTCGAAGAGACGGTGGCGAGGGTCGGCGGCGGTGCGCTGCCGCTCGCCGAGCTACCGAGCGCAGCCTGTGCGGTCGAAGAGTCGCTCGCGGAGTCGCTTCGTCGCGGTGATCCGCCTGTGATCGCTGTCGTCCGAGACGGCCGCACGCTCCTCGACTGCCGGACGCTGACCGACGCGGAGATCGACGAGGTTGCAGCGGCTGTTTCGGCAGGGCGAGCGAGAGATGCCAAGTAACAGACTGTTACTTGGCACGGGGACGGTCGCGGTCACGCGCCGATGAGCGCGCGTGCCCCCGAGTCGCAGCTCTGGAACATCCTCCGCGGAGGTCTCACGACAAGGGCGCTCGCGATCGTCGCCGACCTCCGCGTCGCGGATGCACTCGCCGCCGGCCCGCGGCCCGTGGAGGATTTTGCGCGTGAGGTTGGCGCTGACCCAGACACGCTGCACCGCCTGCTGCGCGCGCTCGCGAGCGACGGCGTGTTCGCCGAGGAGGAACCCGGGATCTTCCGCAACAACGAGGCGTCCGAGGTGCTCCGCCGCGGCGACGGCTGGGACGACTTCGCGCACCTCTTCGGCGGCGCGTGGCTCCGCGCGATCACCGAGCTCGACGCGATGGGTGAGCCGCCGTTCCCCCGCATCTTCGGCACGGACTTCTGGAGCTGGCTCGCCGAGCACCCCGACGAGCGGGCGTCGTTCGACCGCGCGATGCTCGAGGGGTGGGAGCGAAGGGTGGAGCGGCTAGCCACGCTCGACTGGCGCGGCGACGAGGTCGTCGTCGACGTCGGCGGGGGCAACGGCTCGCTGCTCGTCGCGCTCTTGCAACGGCAACCGGGCCTGCGCGGGGTCGTATTCGACTTGCCCGAGACCAACCGCGACGAGGCGGCCCTCGGTGACCGCATCGAGTTCGTCGCGGGGGACTTCCTCGAGCGCGTCCCGCCCGGCGACGTCTATGTCCTCTCGACGATCCTCCACGACTGGGACGACGATCGTGCCGCAGCGATCCTGCGCACGATTCGCGCTGCCGCGCCGGTCGGCGCGCGGCTGCTCGTCCTCGATTCCGTCATCCCGCCGGGGAACGAGCCGCACGGCGCCAAGTGGCTCGACCTGCTGATGCTCACGCTCTT
>JBBDMN010000033.1:1817-3877 GCA_040878305.1 Gaiellaceae bacterium | reverse complement strand
TGACGATCGGAACCGCCGGTCACATCGACCACGGGAAGACGTGGCTCGTCCGGGCCTTGACCGGAAAGGACACCGACCGCCTGCCGGAGGAGCAGCGGCGCGGGATCTCGATCGACCTCGGCTACGCGCCGCTCGAGCTCGTAGACGGCCGGCAGCTCTCTGTGGTCGACGTGCCCGGTCACGAGCGCTTCGTCCGGACGATGGTGGCTGGCGCGACCGGCATCGACCTCTTCCTCCTGGTAGTCGACGCGGGCGAGGGCGCCCGCCCGCAGACCCACGAGCATCTCGCCATCCTCCGCCTGCTGGGAGTCGAGCGCGGAGTCGTGGCGGTGACGAAGGCCGATGTCGTCGACGAAGAGACGCTCGAGCTCGCGGTCGAAGAGGCGAGAGAGCTGGTACCGAGGGCCGAGGTCGTCGCGGTGAGCGCGCGCACCGGGGCAGGGCTTGAGGTGCTCCGGGCGGCGATCGCGAGAGCCGCGGACAATGTCGACGAGGCGCGTACCGATAAGCCGACGCGCCTCTACGTCGACCGCTCGTTCTCGCTGCGCGGCATCGGCACCGTGGTGACTGGAACCCTTCGCTCGGGGACGCTCGGCGCCGGAGACGTGCTGCGTCTCGAGCCATCGGGAAGAGACGTTCGCGTGCGGAGCGTGCAGGTCCACGACCGCGAGGTCCAGCGAGCGGAGTCGGGTCAGCGGGTCGCCGTCAGTCTTCCAGGCGTCGAGCGTACCGAGGTGATCCGCGGCGATGCGCTTCTCGAACCGGGCGCCTATCCGGTCTCGTACAGACTCGACGTCGCGCTCGACGAGCTCGAGTCGATCGCCAACGGTGCCCGGGTCCACGCCCACGTCGGGACGTCGAGCGTGGTCGCGCGGGTCGTGAGGGTGGGGGAGCGGTGGGCGCAGCTGCGGCTTGCAGAGCCGGTGGTCACGGCGCGGGGAGACCGGGTGATCCTCCGCGCGGAGACCACTCTGGGCGGCGGAACCGTCCTCGATCCCGCGCCGCCGCGTCATCGTGACGAGGAACGGATGGCCCGCGTGGAGCGTGGGGAGGTCGCCGCGACGATCCACGCTCCCGTGCGCGTCGATGCTCTTCGCCACGTGCTCGACGGCGAGCTCAGAGGAGTCGAGCGCGCGGGGCCGTGGGCGTTCTCGCGCGCCTGGCGTGACGAGCTCGAGCGCGAGCTCGACGGACGAATCGACGCAGCAGACCCGATCGATCCCGGGGTGCCTCTACCCGCCGAGCCTTGGGCGGCAGACGTTCTCCCGCTGCTCTCGTTCGAGCGGCGCGGTGCCAAGCTCTACCGCGCGGGCGCGGTCGCGTCGCTCGGATCGCGCGAGGAGGATGCCGAGCGCTTCGAGCGCGAGCTCGCCGCAGCGGGGGTGCGGGCGACCAAGGTCGAGGACGACGCACTGGCGCGCTTCCTCGAGGCGAGGGGGCGGCTGGTTCGTCTCGGGCCGGAGCACGCAATCGGCACCGAGGCTTTCGAGCGCTCTAAGTCGGCGCTACTCGACGAGTGCCGCTCTTCCGGAGAGATCGCGCTCGCCCGCTTCCGCGACCTGCTCGGGATCGGGAGGCGCGATGCGCAGCTCCTCCTCGAGCGCTTCGATCAGGAGGGAGTCACGCGCCGCGTCGGCGATCGTCGCGTGCTCCGGCGCGCTGCTACGCGCACGCCGTCGTCGTGACGGCTCCGCCGGGGCCGCTCAGATACCAGGAGCGTCCCGCGATCGTGCTTCTGACGCAGTAGGCCGAAGCGCCTGCCGAGACGATCTCGATTTCCTGGACGCCCGGGCTGTACGTGGCCTGGAGAACCGGCAGGGTCATGCCGACGTACGTGCCGTTGTCGCTCTGATACGCCTCGATGGCGGGAACCGCGATGCGGATGTTCGACTTCGCCGTGACATCGCCCGCTTTCTCGCGGGCGCCGCTGTAGAAGCCGATCGCGATCGCCGTGAGGATCCCGATGATGACGATCACGACGAGCAGCTCGGTCAGGGTAAAGCCGTCTTCACGCGCCACGAGGCACCTATCGGCGGCTGTCATCCCTCGCTTGAGTGAGG
>JBBDMN010000033.1:0-1717 GCA_040878305.1 Gaiellaceae bacterium | reverse complement strand
CAGGGCAGAGTCTTCGCGGGCGTCATGGGGCTTGGGCTCACGAAAGACCGGACGCTCGCGCTCGCCCGCGTGCAGCAACGCCGGATCGTCGCGGCACTTCGTTAGCTCGACGCCCACTCAGGTTCGTCCTCGATACCGACGCCATCCGCGACTCGCGTGACGTAGTTGAAATACGAGACGACCTGAATCGCGTCGCTGATCGCCGCATCGTCGAGTCCGTGCGCGCGAAGCGCGTCGATATCGGCTTGATCCACCTCTGCCGCGAGGTGCGTCAGCTTCACGGCGAAGTCGCAGAGCGCGCGCTCGCGCGGCGGAAGATCGACTTGCCGGTAATCGCGCATGACGTGGTCGGCGACTTCGTCTGCTGCGCCCTCTGCACGGAGGTCGTCGGCGTGGGCCTTCGTTCAGTAGTGGCAGCTCTGCTCGGCGGAGGCAACCGTGGCGAGGAGCTCGCGCTCTCGTCGTGACAGCCCCGACTCGGCGAACATGATCTCGCGGTAGAGATCCATCGACGCTCGGAGCACGCCGGGTCTGAGGCTCATCGCCTTGACGATGTTGAAGACCTTGCCCGCACGCTCGATCGCGGCGTCGTAGTCCTCCGCGAGCCGGCCCTCCGCCTCCCCCTCTGCGACGAGCTTGATGTAGGGGCGAGGCATGCCTACCGCGTCTGCGGGAAGCCGAGATCGACCTTGCTCGTGGCGGGATCCGGCCAGCGGCTCGTGACGGCTTTCGTCCGCGTGTAGAAGTCGATTCCCTCCGGGCCGTAGATGTGGCGGTCGCCGAAGAGGGAGCTCTTCCAGCCTCCGAACGAGTAGTACGCGACTGGCACCGGGATGGGCACGTTGACTCCGACCATCCCTACGTTGACGTCGAACTGGAACTGCCGGGCGACGCCTCCGTCGCGCGTGAAGATCGCGACCCCGTTGCCGTACGGGTTCTCGTTCACCAGCTGCAGCGCCTCGTCGTAGGTCGGGACGCGTACGACAGAGAGGACTGGTCCGAAGATCTCGTCGCGGTACGCGTCCATGTCCGGCGTGACGTGGTCGAGAAGGGACACGCCCAGGAAGAAGCCGTCCCCGTCGGGCGCCGTCTCGCGTCCGTCCGCGACGATCGTGGCTCCCTGCTCGGGGCCGCTGTCGAGATAGGACGCGACCTTGTCGCGGTGCTCCCGCGTGACGAGCGGGCCCATCTCGGAGCTCGGATCCATGCCGTCCCCGACCTTGACCTTCGGCAACCGCTCCTTGATCGCGCCCACGAGCGGGTCTGCCGCGTCGCCGACGGCGACGACGACCGAGACCGCCATGCAGCGCTCGCCGGCGGAGCCGTAACCGCCGCTGACCGCCGCGTCGGCGGCCATGTCGATGTCGGCATCGGGGAGGACGATCATGTGGTTCTTCGCGCCTCCGAGCGCCTGGACGCGCTTGCCTGCCTTCGTCCCGTTTTCGTAGACATAGCGCGCGATCGGCGTCGAGCCGACGAAGCTGATCGCGGCGATGTCGGGATGCTGGAGCAGCCCGTCGACGGCAACCTTGTCGCCCTGGAGGACGTTGAAGACACCGTCCGGGAGGCCGGCTTCCTTGAGCAGCTCGGCGGTGAGGAGCGAGGCGGACGGGTCCTTCTCGGACGGCTTCAGAATGAACGTGTTCCCGCACGAGATGGCCGGAGCCCACATCCACATGGGCACCATCGCCGGGAAGTTGAACGGCGTGATGCCGGC
>JBBDMN010000032.1:0-1467 GCA_040878305.1 Gaiellaceae bacterium | reverse complement strand
CGGTAGCCGGCGACGACGCAGTCGGCGGTCCGTGTGTGCTTGATCTTGAACATCATCCGCTTGTCCGGCTGGTACGTGACGTCGAGGGGCTTCGCGATCACGCCGTCGAGCCCGGCGCCCTCGAACTCGTCGAACCACCGCTCGGCGATCTCGTGGGCGGTCGTGGCCGGCGTCACGTGGATCGGGGATCTCGCGCCCGCGAGCGCGTCCTCGAGCAGACGGCGCCGCTCGGCGAAGGGCTCCTTCATCAAGTTCCGGTCGTCGAGCGCCAGGAGATCGAAGGCCACGAGGTGCGCGGGCGTCTGCTCGGCGAGGAGCCTCACACGGCTGTCGGCCGGGTGGATCCGCTGCTGGAGCGTCTCGAACTCGAGCCGCTTCCCGTCCGGGTCCGGCACGACGATCTCGCCGTCGACGACGGCTCGTTCGGGCAGGTTCGCCTTGACCGCCTCGACGACCTCGGGGAAGTAGCGCGTCATCGGTCGCTCGTTCCGGCTGCCGATCTCGACCTCGTCGCCGTCGCGGAACACGATCGAACGGAACCCGTCCCACTTCGGCTCGTACGAGAAGTCGCCCTTCGGGATCTCGGCGACCGGCTTCGCGAGCATCGGCTTGACCGGCGGCATCACGGGCAGGCGCATGCAGGGACCATATCGTCACCGCTTCGCAACGCTCTATCGTCGAGCGTGAAGTGACCACGTCTCGGCTGAAACTCACTCGGGCGCAGATCCTCGCGTTCCGGCGTCACGTCGGCGCGCTCGACGAGCGGCTCCCACGCGGAGGCCGCTCGCTCCGTCGCGCGGCGTGGGCCGGCCTGCAGGACAGCATGCCCCGAGCGGCGCTCCTCTCGATCCACGCGCGCCTCGAGAGGACCGAACCGTCCACCTGGGAGGACCCGTCGCTCGTCCAGCTCTGGGGTCCGCGGTACAACGCCTACGTCGTCGCGGCACGCGATCTCGCCGTCTTCTCGCTCGGGAGGCTGCCGGACGAGGCCCGCGGGCGTGGGGTCGCGGAGGACCTGGCCGCGCGCCTGCACGCGCTCCTTCGCGGCCGCAGGATGACCGACCGGGAGGCGGGGAAGGCGCTCGGCAACATCGGCAACCGGATCCGGTACGCCGCGACGACCGGCACCGTCGTCATCCGCTGGGAAGGAGCCCGGGCGCCGACCGTCTGGACCCTGCCGCCGCCCGAGATCGAGCCGCGTGAGGCTCGCCTCGAGCTCGCTCGTCGGTACCTGCACGTCTTCGGTCCCACCACGCCCGAGGCGTTCGCTGAGTGGGCGGGGATCGCGACGCGAGCGGGCGTCGCGGCGTTCGACGCGCTCCGCCGGTCGCTGACGCCCGTGCGGACGCCGATCGGCGACGCGTGGATCCTCGCCCGGGACGAGCCGACGTTCCGCACCGCTCTCGGACCCACGGCGCCCGCGCGGCTCCTCCCGAGCGGCGACGCCTACTTCCTCCTCCAGGGAGC
>JBBDMN010000031.1:0-1471 GCA_040878305.1 Gaiellaceae bacterium | reverse complement strand
CTTTGGGGTCCCCAGGAAGTGCGGAGCACTGTCTGGGGTAGGACGCCCGAGGAACGCGCGAGACCTCACCCTCGCTCCTGGGCGCGCTTGTCGTCGATGCAGAGGGTCGCGTAGGAAACGGCCTCGAGCCGCTCCTCGCCGATGGGTTTCCCGCAGACGACGCAGGTGCCGTACGTGCCGTCGTCGATTCGCTTCAAAGCGGCGTCGACCTCGACGATCAAATGCTCGGCGTTCTCCTCGAGCCCGCCGTCGAGCTCGCGCATGTACGTCTCGGTCGCGCTGTCCGCGATGTGGTCGTCCCTGCCGATCGACAGATCTCCCGTCTCCTCGGTCAGAGAGCCCTCGTGGTTCACGCCCGCGAGCGCGGCGAGCAGCCGCTCCCGGTCGCTTTCGAGCTCCTTGCGAAAATGATCGAGGTCGAGGCTCATCTGTCCAGCGCCTCAGCGACTGCGCCTAAGCGGCGCTCGGCTTCGTCCGCTGTCAGGTCGTGGAGGGCGACGGTCTTGTCTCGTGACGCGTGTCCGCGGACGATCTCGATGCGTCCGCGAGGGATCTCGAGCGTCGCTGCGAGAAGGTCGACCACGGCCTCGTTTGCCTTCCCGCTCTCGGCACGAGCGGCAACGCGCAACTTCCATGCCTCGCCGTGGCGGCCGACGACCTCCGAGCCGGAGGCTCCGGGACTGACGCGCAGCCGCAGGCGGGTGGTCGGGCGAACCACAGCCCGAAGGATATCGGCGCGGCCGGGCCGCTACCCGACTCTGCGAATTCCCGTGTCGGTGACGTCCTCGACCCTCCCATCGATCGGGGCAGCCGTGGCAGGCGCCTCTGCCGTCGCTCGCTCAGCCTCGCGCGTCTCGCCGTCGAGCGACTCGAGAGCGGTGCGAAGCAAGGCACGGAGCTTGCGCACGTCTTCCTCGAGGCGCTGCTTCTCGGCGGCGATCTCGCGGATGACTCTCCGCCCCTCCGCGTGTGCCTCCTGCACGATCAGGTCCGACTCGCGCCGGGCCTGGTCTCTCATCTCGTGCGCTGCGCGCTCGGCGGAGACAAGGGTCGATCGAAGCAACCCCTCGAGCTCGCGATGCTTCGACGCCTCCGTCTCGAGCTCGTCCAGACGGTCGGAAAGATCGGCGCGCTCGCGCCACACGTCCTCGAAGCTGTCGGCGATCTCGGTGAGAATCCGGTCCACGCCGGAGCGCCGGTATCCGCGCGGGAACGCGCGGCGAAGCTCCAGGTGTCGTATCTCGACTGGGGTAAGCGGCATGTGACCTCCTTAGAGGATCGCCCCGATCAGGGACTTGACCAGCTCGGCCGCAACGAGCAGGACGACGACGGCGACGATCGGGGACAGGTCGACAGGCCCGAGCATCGGCAGTCGCCGGAACAGACGGACGTAGGGTCGAACGACTTCGTCCACGAACTGTTGCACAGCTGCGGTCGTGCTGGAGTACGGGATCCGGATCCACGACATGAG
>JBBDMN010000030.1:1778-7801 GCA_040878305.1 Gaiellaceae bacterium | reverse complement strand
GATGAGGAACTCGTCTCGGGATGATCGCCCGTCGCGAGGCGGATGATGGGCGCCGCGTCGCGACATGGTCGCTCATTCCGAGACGAGCTCCATACGTAGTGTCCGGGGGGATGGATGATGCGGCGATCGTCGCGAGGCAGCTCGGGCGGCGTCCGCGCGCTTTCCGGCGCGTCGCCTACCGCTGCCCGCACGGCTTCCCAGCCGTAACCGAGCAGGACCCGTACGACTCGAGCGGAGAACCTTTTCCGACGACCTACTACCTCACCTGCCGGCATCTCGTTGCGGCGATTGCACGCGTCGAGGCGGCCGGAGGTGTCGAGCGCTGGAGTCGGGCTGCACTCGAGGATCCCGGCCTCGCCGACTCGCTCGAGCGGTCAACCGAGGATCAGCGCCTCGTACGGCACGAGCTCGCGGGAGACAGGCGCGGCCGAGACGGCGGCACGTCCCTCGAGCTCGGTATCGGAGGGTCGGGCTCCCGAGGTCATCTGAAGTGCCTGCACGCCCACGCCGCGTTCGCGTTGGCCCGACCGGGTTACCTTCTCGGGGAGCAAATCTTGTCCGAGATCGAGCCGCTCTGGCCTCCCGATCGCTGCTGCTCCGACGAGTAGTCTGCGGCGCGGTGAAGGCCGATGTCGGGAGCGCCAGGCGCGACTGGGAGGATGCATATCGCCGTCTCGAGGAGACGGCGAGGGACGACGTCCGGGCCGAGGGACTGCGCCTCGAGCTGGAGGTCGTAACGAACGAGCTTCGCAAGCGCGTCGGGTCGAGCTTCACGCTCGAGGAGCTCGCGGCGGAGTACCTCCGCGCCGATCAGTGGGCATTCGCTGCCGTTACCGAGAGGGCGTCCACAACGGGCTCGCTCCTCACCGCGTCGATCGTTGAAGGCGCTGCGTTCCACCTCTACTCCCGCGGTGCGGTCGACTACTCGCCGTGATGATCGAGAGCCCGAGCCGGGGGAGGCGCGCCCGGCCGAACCGCCGTCAGACCTTCGTGCGAGCGGTGCTCGTCCTGCTCCTGCTCGCCGTCGCATTTGTGCTCGGGATCGCTTTCTCCCGCACGCTCGACGAACGGCCCGAGCCGGGAGGCGTTGTGACGAATGTCCGCACGCTGACCCCGCTTCCCCAGCAACCGCCCGCGCGGACGGTGACCGTGACGGTCACCTCCCCGTAGGACGAGTGGTCAAGGGCCGGGCATGCCCGGCCCCTACAACTCCTCTGAAGCTTCCAGGAGCCCTGCGACGATGACACCGATCGCGCAGAGGAGACTGACCCAGATCCCGACTCCGCGGCTGGCGAAGAAGAACGTGTCGGGGATCGAGATCAGCCTGACGAGCACGAGGATCGTCGCAATCGAGCCGAGCGCAATCGCCAGAAGACTCTCCGGAACCGCCGCCGGCATGTCGACCCCGACCTCCCGTAGGACGATGAGCAGCACTGCGGCGAGCCCGAGGAAGAAGACGATCTTCCCGATCGTGCCGGTATTCCAGCCGATGACCGAGACGGTGGTGCCCTCTCCTTCGCCCGTGTACCACCCGGTCAGGGCCGAGACGGTCAGGAGCAGACCGAAGACGAGCGTGAGCCGCCCGCCGAGCCCGGGCAGGCTTCCGACGTCGCCGAACGCAAGCCGGCCGCGCGTGGAACGGTGCTCGGAGCCTTCCATGGAGTGAAGAGTATGGCCTCCGCGGCGGCTGGAACAGCCTACTGGCGCAAGACCGGACTCCGCTCGCGCGGATTCCGGTCGCGCAAAATGCCTCAAGGCGTCCACTTCGCGGCCGCTGCCGCTGCGCCTTCACATCAGCGTCTACGACCGGCGCAAAGAGGGAGTGATGTCGGGCGCCCTACAATTCGCGCGTGGCCAAGGTCGAGCCCACGATCACCCACGAAGAGGAGACGCCTCCCCTCGATCCCAGAGCGGTCGAGCGGGCGTACCGGTTCCATCGCGCGCGCCGCGCGGCGCGGCAGCGGCGGCACCGGGAGACGCGGTGGGCGGGAGTTCGGTTCTGGCTCGTGCTCGCGCTCGTTCTGGCGGTGGCGGCGCTCCTGGCGGCGCGGACGCTCGGCGAGATCGAGCGGGTCTTCGGTCTTTAGGTGAAAGCGCGGCGCAGCGGCCTCGCGCTCGGCGCGCTCGTGTTCGGCGCCGGGATCGGAGCACTCGCGACCGAGATCACGGCGTCGCGCCTGCTCGCGCCCTACTTTGGCTCGTCCACGATCGTCTGGGCAAACCTGATCGGGATCGTGCTCGCGGCGCTCGCGCTCGGGTACTGGCTCGGCGGGCGGATCGCAGACCGACGGCCTCGGCCCTCGCTGCTCGGCTTCATCGTGCTGGCGGCAGCCGTGTGCGTCGCGGCGATTCCCTTCGTCGCGGAGCCGTTCCTCGACCTCACTGTCGAAGGCCTCGACGAGGCGTCCGCGGGCGCCGTGATCGGGAGCTTCCTCGCCGTGCTCCTGCTCTTCGCCCCGCCGGTCGTGCTGCTCGGGATGGTGTCGCCGTTCGCGATCCGGCTGGCCGTCTCCACGATTGAGACCGCAGGTGCCGTCGCCGGGCGTCTGTACGCCCTCTCGACCGCGGGCTCGCTGCTCGGAACCTTCCTTCCGGCGCTCGTCCTCATCCCTGCGATCGGGACGCAACGGACGTTCCTCGTCATCGCGGCGCTGCTCGCCATGTCTTCGTGCTTCCTGCTCGGCGTGCGCTATCTGGCGGTCGCCGGTGCGCTCGCCGCGCTCGTGCTCCTCCCTCCCGGCGCGGTCAAGGGCAAGGAGGGCCTTCTGCACGAGGAAACCTCGTACCACCAGTACATCCAGGTGGTCGAGCGGTCGGACGGGAGGCGCCTCCTGTACTTGAACGAGGGCGTCGCGGTGCATTCGGTGTGGCGGCCGAAAGCAGTCCTCACCGGCGGGGTCTGGGACGCGTTTCTCGCCCTGCCTCCGCTTCTCGGATATCCGCTCGAGCGTGTCGCGATCCTCGGCAACGCGGCCGGCACCACCGCCCGCGCGCTCGGCGTCTACTACCCCGAGGCCGAGATCGACGGCGTCGAGCTCGACCCCGCGGTCAGTCGGGTCGGGCGCCGCTACTTCGGTCTCGAGGACAACCCACGACTGACCGTGCACGACGCGGATGCCCGCCCGTTCCTGCGCTCGACCGACCGGCGCTACGACCTGATCGTGGTCGACGCCTACCACCAGCCGTACGTGCCTTTCTACCTCGCCACGCGCGAGTTCTTCCGTCTCGTCCGCGAGCGGCTCGCTCCCGGCGGGATCCTCGCCCTGAACGTCGCCGCGGTGCCCGACGACAGGCGTCTCGTGCGCGCGATAGGAAGAACCGTGGGCGCGGAGCTTCCTCAGGTGCTGGAATGGCCCGCGCTCCGCTTCAATACCCTCGTGCTCGGTCTGACCGAGCCGCTCGAGCCAGAGGAGCTCGAGCGCCGGCTGGGCAAGGGCCCGACCGATCTCGCTCCGCTGCGCGAGCTGCTCGCGCGTGACGTCATGCCGCTCGTCGTTGCCGGGCGCCCGTGGACCGACGATCGCGCTCCGGTCGAGTGGCTCACCGACCGGATGATCGTGTCGTACGCGGCCGAGGGCGGGCGGCTCGACGAGGACTACCTACCCACGCGCCCGACACCGTGATCTCGCTCGAGCGACGCGACGGGCGGCCGCTCAGGATCGGGCACCGCGGCGCAGCGGCTTTGGCTCCGGAGAACACGCTTCGCTCGTTCCGGGCGGCAGTCGAGACAGGCGTGGATCTCATCGAATTCGACGTGCTCGAGCTCTCGGGCGGCGGGCTCGTCGTCGCCCATTCCGACGATCTCTCCGAGGTGAGCCATGGCGCCATGCGCGGATCGGTGAGAGCGCTGACGCTCGACGATCTCCGCAAGGTCTGCCCCGAGCTTCCCTCGCTCGACGAGGCGCTTGCATTTTTCGCCGAGGACGCCCGTGACGTCGGCGTCCACGTCGATATCAAGTCCGCGAGCGCGGTTCACGAGGTCGCTCGCGCACTCGATGGGTTCGGGCTCCTCGAGCGAAGCTTCGTGAGCTCGTTCCACGTCCGTGCGCTCCGGAGATTCGCCGAGCTCGAGCCGCGCGTGCGGCTGGGCGTCTCTTTCCCACAGGATCGGCTTCGCATGGACGGGCGTCGTGGGTTCGGGTCGGTTGTGGCCGGTGGTTTGCGAGCGCTTCGCCTGGTCACGCCGAGACTCGCCGGGCCTCTGCTCTCGTGGTCGGGGACGACGGCGCTCGTGCTCCACCATGTCCTCGTCAGCCCTGCTGCAGTCCGGCGAGCGCACGCACGCGGTGCCGCAGTTGTGGCGTGGACGGTCGACGATCCGCGCGACCTGGCACGGGTCCACGAGGCAGGAGTCGACGCTGTGGTGACTAACGATCCGTCGATATTCGTATCTACACTTCAGACGTGAAAAACGGCCTGCGTGCGATAGGGATCGGGCTCCTCGCTACTTGCGCCCTCCTCGGCTTCACGGCAGCGTTCGCCATCGCCGCGACCGGTGGAGCTGAGACGGGGACGACATTGACGACGACCGAGCCCCCGCCGCCCACGACCGAGCCCCCTCCGATCGAGCCCCCTCCGACCGAGCCCCCTCCGACCGAGCCCTCGCCGCCTCCGAGGCCGCTCGGGATCCCCGGCGGTGTCTCGATCGGTCACGTCGATGTCGGCGGGCTCCTTCCGTATCAGGCCTCGGACCTCGTGCGCGAGGCATTCGCTCGTCCGCTCGTTCTCGTCGCCACACCCGGACGCAAGCTGAGGGTCACGCCCGCGGACCTCGGAGCCAAGGCGAACGTGAAGAAAGCGGTCAGCCGGGCGCGGTTCTCGCGCCCAGGCGCCTCGATTCCGCTCCATGTCTGGGTCCCGCGCGATCGTGTTCGGGCCTTCGTCGAGAGCCTCGGACAGGAGCTCGACCGCGTGCCTGTCGACGCCCGGCTGCTTCTGCGCGGGGCGACCGTACGGGCAACCCGTTCGAAGGACGGCCGACGCCTTGAACGGCTGCGAAGCGCTCGGGCGATTCGCGTCGCCCTGAAGACGAACGCACGCAACCCGATCTCGCTCACCTACGGCGTCCTGAAGCCCAAGGTCGCCGAGCCCACCCTCGGCCCGGCGGTCGTGATCCTGCGGGGCTCGAACAAGCTCCGCCTCTTCGTCGGAGCGAAGCTCGTGCGGACGTTGGGGGTCGCCACGGGTCAGGCTGCCTTCCCGACGCCGATCGGCAACTTCGAGATCGTGACCATGCAGCGCAATCCGTGGTGGTATCCACCGCCATCCGACTGGGCTGCCGATTCCGATCCCGTCCCGCCCGGCCCCGGCAACCCGCTCGGTACGCGCTGGATGGGGATCTCCGCACCCTACGTCGGCATCCACGGGACGCCGGACGCGGCCTCGATCGGCTACTCGGCCTCGCACGGCTGCGTGCGCATGCGGATCTCCGAGGCGGAGTGGCTCTTCCAGCATGTGGAGGTCGGGACGCCGGTCTTCATCGTGTCGACGTAGACCGTGGCGCGTCGCGCTCGCCTTGTCGCCCAGGGCGTGGCCGTCGGGCTCGTCGCTCTCCTCTTCCTTCTCCTCGTCTGGACGCTCGTCACCGAGGAGGGCGGCGATCTCGCAGGTTCCGCCAACCGCGGGGAGCGGCCCCAGGCACCCGACTTCACGCTCGAACGCCTCGACGAGGAGGGCGAGCTCATGCTTTCGTCTCTCCGCGGGCAGGGCGTCGTGCTCAATGTCTGGGCCTCTTGGTGCATCCCGTGCAAGGAAGAGGCGCCGATCCTCGAGCAGATCTGGCGCGACAACCGGGATCGCGGCCTCGTCGTCGTCGGGCTCGACGCGAAGGACTTCCGGCGCGACGCGCGCAGATTCGCTCGGAGGTTCGACCTGACCTTCCCCCTCGTCTACGACGGGCCCGGCGACACGCTCGCCGGCTACGGCGTGACCGGTTTCCCGGAGACGTTCGTTCTCGACCGCGAGGGCAGGGTCGTCGAGGCATTCGTGGGAGGCGTCAGCTCGGACGAGGACCGCGCACGCCT
>JBBDMN010000030.1:0-1678 GCA_040878305.1 Gaiellaceae bacterium | reverse complement strand
CGGGTCGACGAGGAGCTCGCCCGGTTCGACAGGTGAACCTCACCGCGATCCCGGTGGCGTTCTTGGC
This sequence comes from Gaiellaceae bacterium, assembly GCA_040878305.1. GTDB lineage: Bacteria > Actinomycetota > Thermoleophilia > Gaiellales > Gaiellaceae > GMQP-bins7. The sequence continues at coordinate 1,611 of JBBDMN010000030.1, read as the reverse complement.
CGGATTCGTGTCGTTCTTGGCGCCGTGCGTGCTACCGCTCGTGCCCGGCTACCTCTCGGCAGTCTCGGCGGTCGACGCCGACAAGCTGGGTCAGCCGGGCAACGCGAGACGCGTCGTCTCCGCGAGCGTGCCCTTCGTCCTGGGGTTCACCGCGTTCTTCGTCCTGCTCGGAGTGGGGGCGGCCCTTGTCGGCGGACGTCTCTTCTCCGACCAGTTCCTGCTCGAGAAGGTCGCCGGTTTCGTCCTCGTCGTCTTCGGCCTTGCGTTCATGGGGCTTCTACCTTGGCCCGAGCGGTTGGTGGGCGCCGGCCTCGTGCAAGGGGCACGGAGCCGTGGCTCGCGCTTCTTGCTCGGCGGTGCGTTCGCCGTGTGCGCCGCGCCCTGCATCAGTCCTGTGCTCGCAGCCACGCTGGTGCTCGCTGGCTCCTCGGAGACGGTGGCCGAGGGCGCACTCCTTCTCGGTGTCTACTCGCTGGGGCTTGCGGTCCCGTTCGTCCTGGCGGGCGCGCTCTTCTCTCGCTCCATGGGCGCCTTTCGCTGGTTGCGAGACCACTATCGCGCGATCCAGGTCGCGGGCGGCGCGGTCATGGTCGCGCTCGGGCTCCTGCTCTTCTTCGAGCGCTTCTACGTCCTCCGGGTCTACGCGAACCGCTTCCTGGAGTGGCTCGGCCTGGAACCGGCGTTCTGATACAGACCAGGACGAACCCCAACTGACGCTGTGTCGCTAGATGCTAGGCGTCAGAGGGGCGGGGCAGGTAGAGAAAGCGAGCCGGCCGCGACGATCGCTCGCGCTCGCTCGACTCCGCCGAGTACGGCCTCGACGTCGACCCCGCGATGTTCAGGGCGATACCCGCCGAGCCGGCGAGTGGCCTTCTCGAGCTGGCGCTCGCAGCCGGGCCGGTTGCCCCGCGCTGCGTGATGCCAGGCGACAGCGACATGCACGAGTCCCTGCAGGAAGTCTCGCTCGGGAGCTGGCGCGTCTCGCCATTCGTCCTCGAGCTCCTCGTGCGCCTCGAAGTACTCGCCCGCCCGGATCAGGTCGAGCCCTCGTTCGAGACCCATGCCGCGATTATCCGCGTCCGTAAGGGGGTGCTACTGTCGGCGCGTGGCGACGATCCTGCTCGTCGGGGTCGACCTCTTCTTCCGGGCGAAGATCGAGGGACTCTTGCCGGGCCATCGTTTCGTGACGACCGACAGCGTGTGCCCGCCGGATCTTGTGATCGCGGACATCTCCCGGGTCGAGCCGGAGGAGGTCGCCGACGCGTGGCCGGACGTCCCGATCATGGGCTTCACGAACCACACCGATCGCGCGGGATTGCAGCGAGGGCACGCGGCCGGCTTCGACCAGGTGATCGTGAAGTCGGCGCTCGTGGAGCGAGCTCGGGAGCTTGTCGCCGCGCTCACCGGTGTCGCGTAGCACCGGGTCTAGCGAGCGGACGCACTGGCTAGACTCGATGTCGTGACGTACATCATCGCCGAGCCCTGCATCGACATAAAGGACAAGTCCTGCGTCGACGTTTGTCCGGTCGATTGCATCCACGAGTTCGAGCGGATCTTGATCATCGACCCCGAGGAGTGCATCGACTGCTTCGCGCCGTCGGAGCAGCTCGT